>NZ_BAAAGU010000069.1:0-31044 GCF_039524635.1 Streptomyces thermocarboxydovorans
CCGCCACCTCCTACGAAGCAGCGGTCTCGCTCGCGTCATTCCTACTCTGGGCAAGATCCGTTTGAAGACGGACCCTAAGTACTACGGGCGCGTCTCCGGCGGCGTCATGAACTTCACCGACGGGTCGGGCGCCGTCGTCACCAGCTTCCAGAAACCCGACGCCTCCTCGGTGTTCGGCTGTCACGGCAAGCTCGACGCGCCCAACGACCAGGTGCGCGGGCCCATCTCGCGCACCCTCTGCGCCGGCTTCAACCGCACCACCCTGCTGGTCAACCCCAACCAGCCCGACCCGGACGCCGGCGCCTTCTACAAGGACGGCGTCACCAACCACTACGCCCGCGCCATCCACGCCCACATGGCCGACGGCAAGGCCTACGCCTTCGCCTTCGACGACGTGGGCAACCACGAGTCCCTGGTGCACGACGGAAACCCGCAGGAGGCACGTATCACTCTCGAGCCCATGAACTGACCGACCCCCTCTGATGCAACTGGCGCATCTCCAGGAGCCGGCGCGCGCCCCACTCTCGCCGTCCGCCTGGCGCATGTGCCGCAGCACCGGGAACCCGCCGTGCGCCGCTCGCCCCGACCGGGGCGGCGCACGGCGGGTCTGTCGTCACGGTCGGAAGCGAGCCGGTGACGACCCGTCAAATGGATCCCTCCCTCCGTAGCCAATTCCCTTGTATTTGGCAAGCATTGACTGTTCGTCAGTTTGCGAATCAACTACAACTTTACCTTTCCTTGGTGTAGCCCACCCGCGGATTACGTGAGCCTCAGGAGCACAGGGCGGTGACTCCAGTCCCATCAGCACCACCTGGCCCTGGTGTCACCGCTCCCCCCACGTAGGTGAAAGGCAACAACGAACAGATGACAGTGAATCGCTTGCTGCGCCACGGCGGTCGTGCCATGGCACTGACGGCCGCCGTGCTCGGCACGGTCGCCGCGACCGCCGTGCCCGCCGCAGCCGACGACGACCAGCCCACCAGGGAGCAGATCCTCGCCGACTGCGCCTCCGGCGAGGGCCAGTGCACCTTCAACGACCCGAAGATCGGCGAGGCCTTCCTCGGCGAGGCCCGCCAGGTGTCCGACCTGCTCTACAACTGCTCCTCCTCACCCGCCTCCCAGACCCTGAGCTGGGCCGACACCGTGGGCTCCAGTCACTCGGTCGGGGGCTCGGTCACGGTGAGCGGCGGCCTCGAGGGCATCATCAGCGCCAGCCTGACCGCGACGTACAACTACACCTGGCAGAGCAGCCACACGGAGACCAGCACCGCCACGGTGACCGTGGCGCCGGGCGAGGTGGGCTGGATCTCCCGCGCCCAGGTCATGCAGCGCATATCCGGTACCTGGCAGACGCACTACGAGGACCGGAAGTGGGACCACTACTACTGGTTCGTGGACGACGTCATCACCAGCCCCGCGCCCAACGGCACCGACGGCAAGCGCAGTGCGGTGATGGTCAAGTCCCGCAAGATGACCGCCGAGGAGAAGAAGGCCTGCGCCTCCGAAAAGGCCGCCTCCGGGGACCGGGTGTTCACCCGCGCCTCCTGACGACGGCCGGACCCCGCCCGTGCGGCGGGGTCCGCCACTGCCGCCCACCGGAATGCACGGCGGCCGTCCCCTCAGCCGCCCTCAGGGCTGGTGGCTCACCCCGTGGCGCCGGGGCGTGCCCGGAAGGCGTCCGCGTGCTCGGCCGCCCACTGGTCAGCTTCTGTCCGCAAGGGCGATCGGGCCGGTCATGCCTTGCGGCCGACTCCTGCGAACATGGCGACCTCCGCGGGGGGTTCGCCGTCGACCGGGGTCGCATGCCAGCGATTGCAGGAGACCACCCCCGGCGGCAGCAGCTCGAGACCGTCGAAGAAGCGCTCGACGGCCTCCGGGGTGCGCTGGGTGAGCTTCGGGGTGCCGTGGGCGTTCCAGAACTCGACCGCGGCGTCCACGTCCGGCATGTCCGGCCGGGTGATCGTGTGGGAGAGCACCAGATGGCTGCCGGAGGGCAGCGCGTCCATCAGCCGGCGGACGATCCCGTACGCCTCGGCGTCGTCCTCGACGAAGATGACCACCCCGAGCAGGATCAGCGCCACCGGCCGGCTCAGGTCCAGGGTCTTCCCGGCCCGTTCGAGGATGGTGCCGACGTTGCGCAGATCCTCCTCGAGGTAGTCGGTGCGGCCCTCGGGGGTGCTGGTCAGCAGGGCCTCGGCATGGGCGAGGACGATCGGGTCGTTGTCCACGTAGACGACACGGGACTCCGGCGCGAGCCGCTGCGCCACCTCGTGGGTGTTGTCGGCGGTGGGCAGACCGGTGCCGATGTCGAGGAACTGGCGTATGCCGCACCGGGTCACCAGATGGCTGACCGCCTCCTTGAGGAAGGCGCGGTCCGCGCGGGCGTACTCGCCGATGCCGGGGTGCAGTGCGCGGATCTGCTCGCCCGCCTGCCGGTCGACCTCGTAGTGGTCCTCGCCGCCCAGCCAGTAGTTCCAGATCCGTGCGGTGTGCGGCTGACCGGTTCTGATCCTGCCCTCGGCCATCCGGTGTGCTCCTCGTCGTACGGTGGGTTCAACTGCCAACCTACCGAACGATGTTGACGCCACCGGCGCCGATCCCCGGCTTCCCGCGGGGCCGGGCAACGATTACGAGGGAGGGGGTGGCGAGCGCGGGGGAGAAGCGGATGAGCGCGCGGGGAAGGGGCGGCGGCGCCGTTCTGCCCGAGGCCCGCCGGCGCCGTCACCTCATGTCATCGAGCGCAGCCCACATCCAGAATTTCGATCACATCACCGTGCCGGGTGTACACCAGCCAGCACCAGTCGCCGAACGCGGCGGCCAGATCCGATGCCTGGGTCTCCCGGTCCCCGGCCACGGCCCCGATCAGCGTGATGATCTCCTCGTGCACCTCGTCCGGGACGTCGAACAGGACGCTTGCGGCCTGCTGGACCATTTCCACTTTCATTACGCCTCCCGCGGACAGCAGGAGCAGTTCAAGAGGTCTGACCAGCATAGTCCTCCGGACGGACAATCCTCCTTGACAAGCAGAGACTCAAGTTTTATTCAGGTGACGTAGGCAACCCAGGTCCGTGGTCGCAGTGCGCAGGGGCAGGAGGTGGCCTGAATGAACGTGCCGGACCTGTACGCGGTGCTGGGGGTGGAGCCCTCGGCGACGGTCGAGGCGATCACCTCCGCGTTCCGCCGCCGGGTGCGGGAGCTGCGCCCCGACACCAGGGTGGACGCCGTGACGGCCGAGGAGTTCGGGCAGGTCCGTGCGGCCTACGAGACGCTGCGCGACCCGGAGCGGCGCGCGGCCTATGACCGTACCCACCGGGAGACGCGCCGCAGGCCACCGGTCCCGCCCCGCCGCTACGCGGCCGACCTCCTCGGTGCGCCGCCGGCAGAGCCGCCCCTGCGTGCGGGACCGGTCCGGTACGAGCCCGGCAGGTGACCCGAGGGACCGGTCCGCAGAACGTGCACAGGGCATGTTCGAGGAAGGAGAGTCCAGATGGCCCGTTCGGTCGGTATCGATCTCGGTACGACGAACTCGGTGGTCTCCGTCCTGGAAGGCGGCGAGCCCACCGTCATCACCAACACGGAGGGCGCCCGCACCACCCCGTCGGTCGTGGCGTTCGCCAAGAACGGCGAGGTGCTGGTGGGCGAGGTCGCCAAGCGGCAGGCCGTGACGAACGTGGAGCGCACCGCGCGGTCGGTCAAGCGGCACATGGGCGATCACGACTGGCGGTTCCCCGAGCACGGGGACATCGACGGCAAGCGGTACACCGCACAGGAGATCTCCGCCCGCGTTCTGCAGAAGCTGAAGCGGGACGCCGAGGCGTACCTGGGCGAGGAGGTCACCGATGCCGTGATCACCGTCCCGGCGTACTTCGACGACACCCAGCGGCAGGCCACCAAGGAGGCCGGTGAGATCGCGGGGCTGAACGTCCTGCGGATCATCAACGAGCCGACGGCCGCCGCCCTGGCGTACGGCCTGGACAAGGAGAACGACCAGACGGTCCTCGTCTTCGACCTCGGCGGCGGCACCTTCGACGTGTCCCTGCTGGAGATGGGCGAGGGCGTCATCGAGGTGAAGGCCACCAACGGTGACACCCACCTCGGCGGTGACGACTGGGACCAGCGGATCGTCGACCACCTGGTCAAGCAGTTCAAGAACAACTACGGCGTCGACCTGTCCAAGGACAAGATGGCCGTGCAGCGGCTGCGTGAGGCGGCGGAGAAGGCGAAGATCGAGCTCTCCAGCTCGACCGAGACGACCATCAACCTGCCCTACATCACCGCCTCCGCCGAGGGCCCGCTGCACCTCGACGAGAAGCTGACCCGCGCCCAGTTCCAGCAGCTGACCGCCGATCTGCTGGAGCGCTGCAAGGCCCCCTTCCACAACGCGGTCAAGGACGCCGGGATCAAGGTGTCCGACATCGATCACGTCGTCCTGGTGGGCGGCTCCACGCGCATGCCCGCCGTCACCGACCTGGTGCGCGAGCTGACCGGCAAGGAGCCGCACAAGGGCGTCAACCCGGACGAGGTCGTCGCCGTCGGCGCCTCCCTCCAGGCCGGTGTGCTCAAGGGCGAGGTCAAGGACGTCCTGCTGCTGGACGTCACCCCGCTGTCCCTCGGTATCGAGACCAAGGGCGGCATCATGACCAAGCTGATCGAGCGCAACACCACGATCCCGACCCGCCGTTCGGAGATCTTCAGCACCGCCGAGGACAACCAGCCGTCGGTGACCATCCAGGTCTACCAGGGCGAACGGGAGATCGCGGCCTACAACAAGAAGCTCGGCATGTTCGAGCTGACCGGCATCCCGCCGGCGCCGCGCGGCGTGCCGCAGATCGAGGTCACCTTCGACATCGACGCCAACGGCATCATGCACGTCTCCGCCAAGGACCTCGGCACCGGCAAGGAACAGAAGATGACGGTGACCGGTGGCTCGGCGCTGCCGAAGGAGGAGATCGACCGCATGATGCGGGAGGCCGAGCAGCACGCCGAGGAGGACCGCAGGCGCCGCGAGGCCGCCGAGACCCGCAACCAGGCCGAACAGCTCGTCTACCAGACCGAGAAGCTCCTGAAGGACAACGAGGGCAAGATCCCCGCCGACGCCAAGAGCGAGACGGAGGCGGCCCTGGGCGACCTGAAGGAGAAGCTCAAGGACGAGAACGCCGACACGGCGACGATCCGGCAGGCGGTCGACCACGTGGCGCAGACGGCCCAGAAGATCGGCTCGGCCCTGTACGCGCAGGCACGCCCGGAGGGCGCGGCCACCGGAACCTCCTCCACCTCCGGGGGCGGTGACTCCGGCGGCGACGACGACGTGGTGGACGCCGAGATCGTCGACGACGACAAGTCGGAGGCGAGCTGACGATGGACCGGGACGGGCTGCGGACCCAGGACGCCGCCCAGCTGAGGCGGCTGCTGGAGGAGCGCACGGCCGACCTGCAACGGGTCAAGGCCGAGTACGACAACTACCGCAAGCGGGTGGCCCGCGACCGCATGGCCGTCCGCACCGTGGCGGCGGCCAACGTTCTCCGCGCGCTGCTGCCCGTCCTCGACGCCGTCGACCGCGCCTGCGCGCACGAGGAGATGACGCCCGGCCTCAAGGAGATCGCCGACACGCTGCGGGACCGGGCGGGGTCGCTGGGCCTGCAGGCGTTCGGCGAGGTGGGCGACCCCTTCGACCCCGCCCGCCACGAGGCCGCGGCCTTCCACGCCGATCCGGACGCCACCGAGATGATCTGCAGCAAGATCCTCCGCCCCGGCTACCGCCTCGGCGACGAACTGCTGCGCCCCGCCTTCGTGGAGGTGACGGGCCCGCCGTCGGAGCAGAGCGGGAAGAGCGGCGGGGAGAGCGAGGAGACGCCACCCGCCGCCGACGACACCGGGACGGACCGGACGGACGGGCAGGACCATTCCGGTGGCGGGCGTTCTGCCGCGCGGGAGCGTGCCGGCGGTCGGGACGGTGTGCAGGACCGGTCCGGCGAAGTGCCGCCCGGCGCGCAGAAGCGTTCCGACGGAGAACGGGCGGACGCTGAAAGCCGGCCCGGCGAAGGGCGATCTGCCCCGCAGAAGCGTTCCGGCGGAGGGCAGCCGGTCCGCCCGGGACGGGCGCGCCCGCAGCAGGTCATCCACGGACCGTGGCCGGACCCCTGAGCCCGGTCGCGGGAGTGCGGCGTGACACTCGCCCGGAGGCGGGGCAGGATCTTGGCCGACCGGCAGTCAGGTACCCCTCCGACCCCTGAACACGGAAGGCCGAGCCGCCCATGCCCCGCCCCATCGCCACCAACACCCGCGTCGACCTCGACGGCCTGCTCGAGTTCGTCCGCCCGCGCCACCGCGCCCTGATCATCACCCGCCGCTCCGACGGCTCGCCGCAGGCGTCGCCGGTGACCTGCGGTGTGGACGACGCCGGGCGCCTGGTCGTGTCCACCTACCCCGAACGGGCCAAGACCCGCAACGCGCGCCGCGACCCCGCGGTCAGCCTCGTCGTCCTGTCCGACGAGTGGAACGGCCCCTGGGTGCAGGTCGACGGGGAGGCCGAGGTCCTCGACGTCCCGGAGTCCGTGGAGCCGCTGGTGGAGTATTACCGCAACATCTCCGGCGAGCACCCGGACTGGGACGAGTACCGCAAGGCGATGGTGGAGCAGGGCAAGTCGCTCATCCGCGTCACCCCACGCCGCTGGGGGCCGGTCGCGACGGGTGGATTCCCCGCCCGTCTCGCCGGCTGACCGCACACGACCGCGCGCTTCCGGGCATTCCCGCAAATCCGCCGATACGTTCCTTTCCGGTTCATTCGGGCCTCAGTTGTTCGACGCATCAGCGGAAAGGAACGCAGTCACGTCTCCCGTCGATCCCGAGCGCGCGCCCGATCCCGCCGCGGTCAGGCGCCACCCGGTTCTGTTCCGCGCCGTCCGGCGCCGGCGGAATCCGCGGCTGCGCCGGTCGGACATCACCGTGACGGACGAGCGGGCGGTCAGACGCGCCGTCAAGGCCGCCTCGCTCGGCAACACCATGGAGTGGTTCGGCTTCGGCATCTACGCCTACCTGGCCGGCACCATCGGCCGGGTCTTCTTCCCCTCCGGGAACGAGACCGCCCCATTGCTGTCGTCCTTCGCCACGTTCGCCGTCGCCTTCCTGGTGCGCCCGCTCGGCGGCATGGTGTTCGGGCCGCGACCGACCTCTCCGCCTCGCTCTTCGGCGGCACCACCCCGCTGGTCATCACCGCCCTGATCAGCGTGACCGGCTCGGACATGATGCCGGCGTACTACTCGATGGCCGCCGCCCTGGTCGGCGTCATCGCGGTCGCCTGCATGAAGGAGACGGCGCGGCGCCCCCTGGAGGGCTCGCCGCCCTCGGTCCAGACGCCCGGGGAAGCGGCGGAACTGGTCGAGTCGCAGGCACCGACGCCGAAGTTCTGAGCCTGCGCCGGCGCCGCAGTCGATTCCCGCCACGGCAGGCGTGAGTGAGAGGGCCCCGGGCGGAGCAGAATGCCGATGCGCGTGAGTCGGTGTCAGGAACCCGACAAGCGCGCGAGGTTCGTTCCGTCCGTCCGCAGCCGACCCTGGAGATGGCATGCAGCCCAGTTCCCGGCGCGCCACCGGCGCCAGACGTGCTCTCGCCGCCGTCGTCACCGCACTGGCCCTCGCCGCGGCAGCCCCGTCACCCGCCTCCGCCCAAGGAACGGAGGACACCCACGCAGTGAAGGGGCGTCAGGTCCCGCTGCGGGTGGCGACCTACAACATCCACGCCGGAGCCGGCCAGGACAACGTCTTCGACCTCGACCGCACCGCCCGGGCGGTACGCGACCTGCACGCCGACGTCATCGGCCTGCAGGAGGTCGACGTCCACTGGGGCGCCCGCAGCGACTTCGTCGACGAGGCCCGCGCCCTGGCCGAGAAGCTGCGGATGCGGGTCTTCTTCGCCCCCATCTACGACCTGGACCCGGCCACCGAGGGCGGCAAGCGCCGGCAGTACGGCGTGGCGATACTGAGCCGCCACCCGGTGCTGGACGCCGAGAACCACGAGATCACCCGGCTCTCCACCCAGACGCCCGACCCGGTGCCGGAACCGATGCCCGGATTCGCCGAGGTGGTGGTCAAGGTGCGGGGCGTCCCGGTCCACGTCTACTCGACGCACCTGGACTACCGGTCCGACCCGTCGGTCCGTGCCGCCCAGGTGCGGGACATGCTGGCGGTGCTGGCCGAGGACCGGGGCCCGAAGATCCTGGTCGGCGACTTCAACGCCGAGCCCTCGGCCCCCGAACTGGCCCCGCTGTGGCAGCGGCTGCGGGACGCGGCCCCCGACGGCGGCGGCACCTACCCGGCCGCCGCCCCGGTCAGGCGCATCGACCTGGTGACCGTCTCACCCGGTGTGACCGTGGCCGGTGCCCGCACGGTCGCGACGGACGCCTCGGACCACCGCCCGGTCGTCGCCGACCTGAGACTCCGCGGGCACCACCACTGACACCCCGCGGCACGAGGACCTCGGGCGAGGAGCCCAGGGGTCACTCCTGGCCGGAGACGCTCATCTCGCCCAGCAGCGACCAGTCGTCCTGCGGGACGGTCGTATTGACGATCCGGGGCGTCTCGGCCAGGTGGGGCGGCAGCGTCTGCTGCGCCTTGCGGAAGTGCTCGGACTGCACATGGGCCGCCCCGGCCTCGTCGTCCCGGAAGGCCTCGACGAGCACGTACTCCGTGGGGTCCTCCACGCTGCGGGACCAGTCGAACCACAGACAGCCCGGCTCCTGCCGGGTCGCCGTGGTGAACTCGGCGGTGATCTCGGGCCACTGGTCGGCGTACTCGGGACGGACGCGGAACTTTGCGGTGATGAAGATCATCGGTCTCCCTGGTCGTTCGCGGTTCACCATGATCGTAACCGGCCGGGGTCGCCGGGCCGCGGCATCAGGCCGGCAGGATGCGCAGGCGCCGGGGCTGCTCCGCCGCGGCCCCGGGCCGTGGCAGGCCCCGGCGGCCGGGTGTGACCGATCCCAGGATGCTGGGCCGGCGGGCACCGGTGCACGCCGGAATGGTGCCGTTGAGCCCGTGCACGGTGAGGAACCCCAGGACGGCGAAGGCGTACGCCTCTTTGGCGGCCGACGGCAGCCCCAGCTCGTCCGAGGTGTGCAGCGGGACGCCGCCCAGCTCGGTGCGCAGCATGGCCATCAGGGTGGGATTGCGGGTGCCGCCTCCCGAGGCGACGACCTCGCCGGCCCCGGCCGAGCGGACCGCGTCGGCGACCGTGCGGGCGGTGAGCCGGGTGACGGTGGCCACCACGTCCTCCAGGGGGAGCGGACCGCGGGCGCTCAGCGCGTCGCGCAGATAGGGCCAGTGGAACAGTTCCTTGCCGGTCGTCTTCGGCGGCCGTTTGGCGTAGTACGGCTCGTCGAGGAGCCGGCGCAGCAGGGTCTCGTCGACCCGGCCGCGCGCCGCCAGAAGCCCGTCCTCGTCGTAGTCCATCCGGCCCTCGGTGAGGGCGTGAACGGCAGCGTCGGCGAGGGCGTTGGCGGGTCCTGTGTCGAAGGCCACCGGGTCTCCTGCCGCGCCCGCGACGGTGAGGTTGGCGATGCCGCCGAGGTTCAGCGCGGCGGACACTCCGGGCCGGCCGCGCAGCCACAGCACGTCGACGATGCTCACCAGGGGAGCGCCCTGCCCGCCCGCGGCGACATCGCGGCTGCGCAGGTCGGACACGACCGGGCAGCCGGTGGCCTCCGCGATCCAGGCGGGCGACCCGATCTGCAGAGTGCCCTGCACCCGGCCCTGCTCGACCCAGTGGAAGACCGTCTGGCCGTGCGAGACGACGAGTTCGGCGCGCCCGTCGCACAGCTCCCGGTCGGCCCGGACGGCCAGCTCCGCGAAGACCTGACCGATCCGGGTGTCGAGCCGGCACACCTCGCCCAGCGTGGTCGCCGCCGGCGGCAGCGCACCGGCCAGCGCGCTCCGCAGCTCCTTCGGGTACGGCTCGCTCACCATGCCCAGCGGCCGCAGCAGCAGACTGTCGCCGTCGAGGGCCAGGTCCGCCGCGGCGGCGTCCACCGCGTCGTGCGAGGTCCCCGACATCAGCCCGACGACCCGCATGCCCGCCCCGGACTCCTTGCCGCCGGCCATCAGTTGCGCAGCGCCCGGCGGTGGTCGTCGCCGCGCAGGGTCAGCAGGGCGACGGTGCTGACGGCACAGGTGACGACCACATAGTGCGCGGGGATGTCGATGTTGCCGGTGCGCTTGATCGCCTCGGTGATGATCAGACCGGCGCATCCGGAGAACACCGCGTTGGACAGCGCGTACGCCAGCCCCAGACCGGTGTAGCGGACGCGGGTCGGGAACATCTCGGCGAGCATCGCCGGTCCGGGACCGGCCATCAGGCCGACGACGGCACCGGCGACGAACACCGCGACGCCCTTGGAGGCCGTGGAGGACCCGGGGTCCTGCAGCAGATCCAGCAGCGGGAACGCGAGGACGGCCACGAGCACGGCCCCGGCCACCATCACCGCGCGCCGCCCGACCCGGTCGCTGAGCGCGCCCGCCGGGATGATGGAGGCGGCGAAGCCCAGATTGGCGAGCACGGTCGCGATCAGCGCCTGCTGGAAGCTCGCGTTCAGGGTGCTCTGCAGATAGGACGGCATCACGACGAGGAAGGTGTACCCGGCCGCCGACCAGCCCATCAGCCGTCCGGCGCCCAGCGCGATGGCCTTGGCGACCTCCCGGGCCGGTGCGGCGGTCACCTCCTCCGTGCGCGGGGTGCCCTTCGCCTGAGGGGCATTCTGCGCCTGAAGGCCTCGGTCCTGCGCGGCCCGCTCGCTCGTCCCGGGGCTCCGGTCCCGGGCGGCCCGCTCGAAGGAGGGCGTCTCCTCGAGCCTGAGGCGCAGCCACAGGGCGGCGAGTCCCAGCGGCAGGGTCAGCAGGAACGGCAGCCTCCAGCCCCACCCGTTCAGCTGCGACTCGCTCATCACCGTGGCGAGCAGCGCGGCCATGCCCGCTCCGCCGAGCAGGCCGAGCGCCCCGTGAAGGACTGCCACGCCCCGTAGAGCCCGCGCCGTCCGGGCGGGGCGAACTCCGTCATCACCGAGACCGCACCGCCGAACTCCCCGCCCGCGGACAGTCCTTGCACGATCCGCAGCAGGGTGAGCAGCCAGGGCGCGGCGGCTCCCACCGTGGCGTAGGTGGGCAGCAGGCCGATCAGGGTGGTGGCCACCGTCATCATCAGCACCACCAGGATCAGCGTGGGCCGCCGCCCGATCCGGTCGCCCACCCGCCCGAACAGCGCGGCGCCGATGGGGCGGAAGAAGAAGGCCAGCGCGAACGAGGCGTACGTCTTGACCAGCGCCTCGATCTCGCTGCCGCCGTCCGGGGTGAAGAAGTTGGCGGCGATGATCGTGGCGAAGTAGCCGTAGACCCCGAACTCGTACCACTCGATGAAGTTGCCGACCGAGCCGGCGACCAGCGCCCGTCGTGCCCGTGGTGGTCGAGCGGTTCCCTCGGCGGTGTCGTGCACGGGGGTGGTCATACGGCGCGCCCCTTCAGGGTCTGGATGATGCGGAGGGAAAGATTCCCTGGACTGGCAGTAAGTTTCAGCAGCTCAGGCGAAGCTGTCAATAACTTTCACCAGGGGTGCTGCTCGATCACCGGCCCTTTTCGATCACCGGCTCTGCGATGTGTCCCGCGCTTACCGGGACACGCGGTAGTGCAGGTACACGACCCGGGAGGCGAACGTCCGGCTCTCGACCAGCTCGAGATCCACCTGGCGCTCGTGCCGGGGGAAGAAGGGCGTGCCGCCGCCGACCAGGACGGGGTACACCATGGTCCGGTACTCGTCGATCAGCCCGGCCTTCGCCGCCTCGGCCGCCAGGGTCGCGCCGCCGATCGCGATCTCGCCCTCCCCGGGCTCCGCCCGCAGCCGCTCGATCTCCTCCGCCACGCCGCCGGAGGCGAGGCGGGCGTGCCCCCGCACCTCGCTCAGCGTCCGGGAGAACACCACCTTGGGCAGCGGGTTCCACCGGGAGATCCACTCGCGCTGCGCCTCGTCCAGCGAGGGGTCCTGCGCGGCCGTCTCCCAGTACAGCATCGTCTCGTACAGCCGCCGCCCCAGCAGATGCACGCCGACCCCGCGGATCTCGTCGATCCAGAACCGGAAGATCTCGTCGTCCGGCTCCCCCCAGTCGAAACCGCCGTCCGGCCCGGCGATGTAGCCGTCGAGCGACATGCTCATCGAATAGGTCACGCTGCGCATAGGGGCCTCCTCAGTGACGGGTCCGGCCGTATGACCGTCCACAGTCGCGGAACTCATCGCAGGCCGCACGTCCGCCGGTGACGGCACAATGGGACGCAGCGGTATGAGGTGATTTTTCCCATCATGTCGAGAACGTAGCGGATGTCGATAGACCACAAGGAGAACCGGAGCGTGCGGGAACGGCTGAGTTCCGAGCCGGGGACGCTGCTGGAGCACGGCTCCGTCGCCGTCCTCGGCATCGACGAGCGCGACCGGATCTGCTTCTGGGGGCCGGGCGCCCAGGATCTCTTCGGCTACGACGAAGCGGCCCTCACCGAGCCCGTCGGCCTTCTCTTCGACGAGCACGAGCCGGGCCCCGGCCCACCCGGAACAGCAGCCGGCAGGTATCTCGCCGACCAGGGCCGCACCCTCGGCTACTGGCGCGGCCGGCTCCCCGTGCGGCACCGGGACGGGAGCGTCTTCGACTGCGGCTTCCGCGCCTTCACGATCACCGGCGCCGACGGCAGCACCGTGGTGATGGCCCTGGCCAGCAGAAGCGCGGAGCTGGACCGGGTCAAGACCAACCTGGCGTTCGTCGACGCCCTCTTCGACGCCTGCCCGATCGGCCTCGTCCAGCTGGACCAGGACCTGCGCTACACGCACCTCAACCAGGTGCTCGCCGACATGGACGGCATCACCGTCGAGGAGCACATCGGCCGCCGCATGCCGGACGTCATGGCCCCACGCGACCCCGCCGGACTGGAGCGGCTGCTGCGCGGCGTGGCCGAGCACGGCCGCTCCGTCGTCGGCCACCTCGTCCCCGTCCGGCACGCCGAAGGGGAACGGATCAGGTCCCTGAGCCTGTTCCCGCTCAGCCGGGCCATCGGCACCCGGCCGGGCATCGGCGGAGTCGTCATCGACGTCACCGACCGGGAAGCCGCAATCCTCGAGGCCGCGGAGTCACGCGCCCGGCTCGAACTGCTGGACCGGGCCACCGCCCGGATCGGCACCACCCTGGACGTCAAGGTGACGGCCGGCGAACTCGTCGAGGCCGCGGTCCCCGACTTCGCCGACGCGGCCGTGGTGGAGCTCGTCGACTGGATGGGTGAACCCGAGATCTTCGACCCGGCCATGCCGCTGATCACCCAGCGGATCGCCTCCGGCACGGTGCTGCCGCCGCCCGCCGAGGAACTCGTCGGCGGCGTGGACACCGTCCAGTACCCGCCCGGCTCCAGCATCCACCGCATGCTGAGCACCGGCCGCCCGATCGCCGTCCCGGTGGACTCCGACTTCCTGAGGAGCACGGTCCTGCGCGAGGACCGCACCCGGGTCCTCCTCGAAAGCGGTCTGACCGGCCTGCTCATCGCGCCGCTGATCGCCCGCGGAACCGTCCAGGGACTCACCATGTTCGGCCGCTCCGACGCCCGGCCGCACTTCACCGAGCAGGATCTGCGGCTCGCCGCCGAGCTGTCCGCCCGCGCCGCGCTCTGCCTGGACAACGCGCGCCTGTACACCAGGGTCCAGGACATCGCCCTCACCCTCCAGCGGGCCCTGCTGCCCGCCAGCCTCGCGAACAGCCCCCACGTCGAGATCGCCCACCGCTATGTCCCCGGCAGCCACGCCAGCCTGGTCGGCGGCGACTGGTACGACGCGATCAGCGTGCGCGGCGGGCGGGTCGCCCTCGTCGTCGGCGACGTGATGGGCCACGGGGTGCCCGCGGCGGCGGCCATGGGCAGGCTGCGCATCACCGCCCGGACCCTCGCCCGCAGCGGTCCTGAGCCCTCCGCGCTGCTCGCCGAGCTGGACATCTCCGCCCGGGAGGCGGGCATCGAGCTGGCCACCTGCCTCTACATCGACTACGACCCCGGTACGGGCCGCGCCCGCATCGCCAGCGCCGGCCACCCGCCCCTGCTCGTCCGCTCGCCGGACGGCCGCGTGGAGACCGTCTGCGACACCCCCGGAGTGCCCCTCGGCGTGGGCGGGCACCCCTATCACACCACCGAGATCACCCTGCCCGACGGCGCCGTGCTCGCCCTCTACACCGACGGCCTTGTGGAGACCCGGGACCGGGGTATCGACGAAGGAGTGGCGGCGGCCGCCGCCGTGCTGGGCAGTGCCACGGACGGTCTGGAGGAGACGGCGGACCGCTTGCTGTTCCAGCTGCTGCACGGCCCGCCGGGCGACGACACGGTCCTGCTCCTGGCCCGGGTCCGCCACCGTCGCTCACCGTGACGAACGGACCGGTGCCGCCCCCACCGGGCGATCAGGACCGGACCCGGACCGGACTCATGTCCGTGCCCTCACAGCGCGCGGGCCGCGTACGCCCTGACGTCGGCGTCCACGTCGCCCGTCGCCGTGGCGAGGGCCGCGCGGGCCTCCTCATGGGCGCGGTGCCGGGTCAGCGCGGTGACGGCTGCCTTGCGCACATCGGCGTTCGGATCGGCGAGCGCCTTGGCGAAGTCAATGTGCTCGGCACGCACCACGTCCTGGAGGCCGCACGACGCACCGGCATCCCGTGAACCGCACGGGCGCGGCCTTGACGACCGACCTGCGCAGGAGGTCCAGCCCTCACGAGGCGAACGCGTCCGCGAGCCGGTCGATCAGGGCCGGCGCCGACGGGTGGGGATCGCGGCGCGGCGTGATCGCGTAGATCCCGCGGGTCGGGGGATCCACCAGCGGCACCGTGACGACGTCGGGCCGCAGGGCACGCCTGAGCACCCCGGGGATCAGCGCGATGGCATGACCGGCCGCGACCAGGGCCAGCTTGCCGTGCAGATCGGCCGCCGCGAGATCGATCCGGGGACTGACTCCGGCGCGCGCGGCCTGCCGGCGCAGCAGCGCCGCCGAGCCGTCGTTGTCCTCGACCCAGGTCTCATCGGCCAGCGCCTCGATGGGCAGACGGCCGTCCCCCGCCCGCGGATGACCGAGGCCACGCCACCGGCGACCCCCGCCACTTCCGGGACGCCTTCCTGCCCACCGCCCACATCGAGGGCATCCGGGACGGCACCTTCACCTCCTGGACCCTGGACGAGTACTGCACCCTGTTCCCCGGCCGCCCGGCGTCCGACGAGCCGAGCCGCTCCCGTCGCATCGAGGCCGTCGACGTCCACGGGACCGTCGCGACGGCCACCATGACGCTCCATCACGGGCCGGACACCTTCACCGACATCTTCCTGCTGGTCCGCGTCGACGAGGGATGGCGCATCGCCAACAAGGCCTACCACCGCCGCAGTTCCGACTCCTCGTGACCCCGCAGAAGGCGCTTCGTGACCCCGGGGGAGCCGGGAAGGAGCCTCCTCAGCGCAGCGCTCTCCTCTCCCGCCATGCCTCCCACGAGAGATCCCACTCGCCGTAGCCGTTCTCCGGTGCCACGACAGCTCAGCGAGCAGGGCAGCGAATGACCCCCGGCCCACCGGAGGCCGACTGTCGCAAATCTGTTTCCTTTCCGCAGGGGACGTGAAGACGCCGTGCGCGTACTCTGTGCCCAGTTCTACGGCGTCACCGCACCGCGACCGAGGCGAGCCGGCCCTGCCCTGCGCAGGGCCGGCCGCCGACGACCGCTCCGCGGTGCGAGGGGGGGAGCAGACTTGACGGACACCACTTCCCACATCCGGGCGGGCTCGGTCCCACCGGTGGTCGCGGCGCGGTGGGCGCTGGGCACCTTCCTCGTGCTCAACCTGCTCATCGTCGAGACCCTCTTCATCACCGAGGGCAGCGGCAAGAACGGCACACTCACCGTGGCCAAGTTCTTCGGCCTCCATGCCGCACTGCTGCTGCTGTTCCAGCTGCTGCTGATCGCCCGGGTGCCCTGGCTGGACCGGCGCATCGGCATGGACCGGCTGACCGTGTGGCACCGCTGGACCGGCTTCACCCTGCTCTGGGTCGTTCTCACGCACGCCTTCCTGGTCGTGCTCGGCTATGCGCGGCTCGACGACGCGTCGATGACCAAGACGTTCTTCGCGCTGGCCGGGGTGCCCGCATCGCTGCTCGGCATGCTGGCCGCCGCGATCCTGGTCGCGATCGCGGTCGTGTCCACCCGGGCGCTGCGCAGGCGGCTGCCCTACGAGGTCTGGCACGGCCTGCACCTGCTGATCTACCTGGCCCTGGGGCTGGCGTTCGTCCACCAGCTCGAGGAGACGACCACCTTCACCTCCTCCAGCTTCGCGGAGCTGTACTGGTGGACGCTGTGGCTGCTGGCCTTCGGCGCGCTCGTCGTCGGCCGGATCGTGATCCCCGTGTGGCGCAACGCCTGCCACCGCTTCCAGGTCTCGGCCGTGATACCGGAGTCGCACGACGTGGTGTCGGTCTACGTCACCGGCCGCCACCTCGACCGATTCCCCGCCAGGGCCGGGCAGTTCTGCATCTGGCGGTTCCCCGGACACCGGAACTGGTGGCTGGCGAACCCGTTCTCCCTGTCGGCGGCGCCGGACGGCCGCTCGCTGCGCCTGACCGCCAGGGCCGTCGGCAGCGGAAGCGCCGGACTGCGCCATCTGCCGGTCGGGACCCGGGTGTTCGTGGAGGGCCCCTACGGCGCGTTCACCTCCCTGCACCGCACGCGGCCCGGCGCCCTGCTGATCGCCGGCGGCGTGGGCATCACACCCGTCCGGTCCCTGCTGGAGGAGCAGAGCGGCGACGTCGTCGTCCTCTACCGGGTGCGCACCGAGCAGGACGCCGTACTGGTCGACGAGATGCGCCGGCTCCTCGCGGTACGCGGCGGACGGCTGCATCTGCTCACCGGCCGCACCGGGGAGGGCGCCCGGCCGTTCGAGCCGGAGAACCTGCACGCCCTGGTGCCCGACATCACCGAACGCGACGTCTACGTCTGCGGCCCGCCCGCCATGACCTCCGCGGTCCTCGGCGCCCTGCGCCGCCTGAACGTCCCCGGCCGCCAGGTGCACGCCGAGAAGTTCGGCATGGCCTGAGACCGGCTCCGCCTGTCACACCGGAGAGGTGTCCCCGGACCCCTGCACCGCAGGCCGGGGGCACCTCTGCGCTTTGGACAGGGCATTCCGCCGAGACAGCAGCACTCGCCCTCCCGACCCAGGCCGCAACCCGCCCCCTGTGACGGACCTCACCACCCACGTCATACCTACCGGTCGGTACCCTCGTCGTCATCCGGAACGACAGGAGCCGTCATGTCTGCGACCAACCGTCAGATCCGCCTGGCAGCCCGCCCCGTCGGCGACGTCAAACCCGAGGACTGGGAGCACCGCTCGGTCCCCGTGGAGGAGCCGGGCCCCGGCCAGTTCGCCGGCCGGACGCTCGTCATCTCCCTGGACCCCGCCATGCGCGGCTGGCTGGACGACCGGCCCTCCTACCTGCCCCCGGTCGGACTCGGCGAGGTGATGCGCGCCGGATCGGTCATCGAGGTCACCGCCTCCAACCACCCCGACTACCGGCCCGGCGATCACGTGGTCGGCACCTTCGGCGTCCAGGAGTACGTCGTCTCCGACGGCAAGGGCGCGATGAAGGTCGACACCTCCCTCGCCCCGCCCTCCACCTACCTCGGCGCGCTGGGCATGCCCGGCATGACCGCCTACTTCGGCCTCCTCGACGTGGGCGCGCTGAAGGACGGCGAGACCGTCGTGGTGTCCGGGGCCGCCGGCGCGGTCGGCAGCCTGGTGGGCCAGATCGCCAAGGCCAAGGGCTGCCGGGTCGTCGGCATCGCCGGAGGACCCGAGAAGTGCGCCCTGCTCACCGGCGAACTGGGCTTCGACGCGGCGATCGACTACCGCGCCGAGGACGTGCGCAAGGCGCTGCGCCGCGAGGTGCCCGACGGCATCGATGTCTACTTCGACAACGTCGGCGGGGACATCCTCGACGCCGCCCTGACCCGGCTGGCCATGCACGCCCGCGTGGTGATCTGCGGCGCCATCAGCCAGTACAACAACTCCACCCCGGTCCAGGGCCCCTCCAACTACCTCACCCTGCTGGTGCGCAGGGCCCGCATGGAGGGCTTCGTCGTCTTCGACTACGCCAAGCGGTACGCCGAGGCCGCCCGCGACATCGCAGGCTGGATCCAGGACGGCCGCATCAAGGTCAAGGAGCACGTCGTCAAGGGAACCGTGGACGACTTCCCCGACACCCTGCAGATGCTCTTCCGCGGCGAGAACATCGGCAAGCTCGTGCTCGAACTGACCTGAACACCCACGAGACCGGCGGCGCCGGGCCCGCGATGACGGCAAGCGACGCGGCCCCCATAGGGTGCCCTCATGTCTGCCCGCCTGAACTCCGCGAGAACCCGCGCCGCCCTGCACACCTCGGCGCGCGTGTCCGGGGAACTGCTGCTCGTCATCGTGCTGTCGGTGGCCGTCCTCTGGCTCCTGGGACGGATGTGGCCCGTGGTCTGGCCGCTCGTCATCGGCCTGCTCCTGACCACGCTCACCTGGCCGCCGACCCGCCTCCTGCTCCGGCGCGGCCTGCCACCGGCCCTGGCCGCGTCGCTGGTGACCGTGCTCTTCCTGCTGCTCGGCGCCGGCACGGTCGCGCTGATCGCCGTGCCGGTGGCGTCCCAGTCGGGAGAGCTGGCCGACGGAGTGGTCGCCGGCATCGACCGGCTGCGTGAGTGGGCGGCCGGGCCGCCGCTGAACATCGGCGAGGACCAGATCGCGGACGCCCTGGACTCGGCGGCGGCCCGCGTCCAGGACAGCGCCGGAAGCATCGCCACCACCGCCGTCACCGGCGTCACCACCGTGTTCAACGGCGTGGTCACCGCCGTCCTGGCGCTGTTCCTGATGTTCTTCTTCCTCAAGGACGGCCCGCGCTTCCTGCCCTGGCTTGAGCGTCAGCTGCCCGGCCGCCTCGCCACCGACGTCCCCGCCGTCGCCGCACGCTGCTGGAACACCCTGGGCGCCTTCGTCCGGTCCCAGGCGCTCGTCGGCCTGATCGACGCCGTCCTCATCGGCCTGGGCCTGTGGTTCCTGGGCGTGCCGCTGGTCCTGCCGCTCGCGGTCCTCACCTTCGTGTCCGCGTTCGTGCCCATCGTGGGCGCCCTGTTCGCCGGCCTCGTCGCAGTACTGATCGCGCTGGTCTCCAACGGCCTCACCGACGCGCTGATCGTGCTCGCCATCATCGTGGCCGTGCAGCAGGTGGAGGGCAATGTCCTCCAGCCCATGATCCAGAGCCGCGGACTCGGCCTGCACGCCGCGGTCGTCCTGCTGGCGGTCACGCTGGGCGGCAGCCTGGCCGGCATCGTCGGCAGCCTCCTCGCCGTCCCCGTCGCCGCGCTGATCGCCGTGATCTGGAACTACCTCCGCGAACAGCTCAGCGACCCGCAACAGGAACCGGACCTCGTCCCAGCCTCCGACGACTCCCTCTGACCGACCGCCCTTCACCCTCCGCCCCGTCCGGGCGCTCCCTCATCGCTCCTGGACGGGGACGGCCACCGCTCCTACGCAGCCCGCCGCCGCCCCACCCTGCGAACCGCCACCCCATACACCCCCGCGAACACCACCACCGGCTCGAAACCGATCACCTGCAACACCCACGGAATGCCGTCCCCGCCCCACTCCGCCGCATACCCGACGGCCAACCCGCAGCCCAGCAGCAGGAGAAACGACCCCGCACTCAGCAGCAGAGCCCACACGACCGCCGACTCCCGCACCCGAGCCCGCTGCCGGGCCGCCTCGGCGAAGGCCGCCGACGGGGAAGCCCACCCCTCACCTCGCGACCGCTCCCACACCTCCACGATCTCCCGCACCGCATCGCTCCTGGCCCCCACACCCCCGGGCAGAGCGAACAGCCTGCCCTCCCGGTCCAGCAGCAACGTCCTGGCCGACGCCGGATTGCGGTCCCGCTCGATGCTCAGCACATCGCACCACGCGGTCCGGCGCGTCCGGAACAACTGCCGCACCGCGATGTGGTCCTCGCACACCACGGTCGCCGCCCGCCAGAACCACACGACACCGGCACACACCAGCCCCACCAGCACGAGCAGGCTCGCCTTGAACATCAGCGGAAGGCCCTCATCCGGCACAACCAACCGCACAAAAAGAACCGCCGGCCACCCCAGCAGCAGGGTCACGAACACCAACGGCCCCGCCCCCAGCCGGTACGTACGCACCACCCGCCCGTCGCTCCCTGCCACCACCGCTCCTCCAGCCGGGGTCCAGCGCTCGAGAAGCCCACGGTAGCGCGCACCCAAGTACGTGCTACCGGCCTGAAGTTGTGCTTTTCTCCTCCGGAGGAAGCCGGTACACCGACACATGGGACGTCGACTCGGCGGTGAACTCGGAACCCCGCCAGTCCGCGTGCCTGGACTCCAGCTCAAGACCTGCCAGCTGCCCCATGAGGTCGAGTTCGGACGGCCAGATGTAGCGATGCGGGCTGCGGTACAACCGCGCCTGCCCGGACTCGTCGTAGTGGAAGTGGTGGGACACCAGGTGCTGGCGCAGGGTGTCGTACGTGTCCAGGCCGATGTAGCCGTCCTCGGTGTGCCACACGGTCGCCGTCCGCCCCGGCGGAAGCCGGCGCAGTTCCGGCACCCCGAGCTCGATCACGAACCGCCCGCCGGGCATGAGATGCCGGGCGGCGTTGCGGAAGCACTGGACCTGCTCCTCCTGGGTGAGCAGGTTGGAGATCGTGTTGTAGACGAGATACTTTGTCCTTGACGAGTCGAAAGTACGCCCCTTAGCGTCCAACTGACTCGCTACGCACAGGGTTTCACCCACTGCACTCCGCAACGACCAGCCGGTGCTGCCGAGGGCCGAGCGCCCTCACACTCAGGCAACCGCCGTGCAGAGCAGAGGAGTTCCGAGTGCGCAACAGACGGATCGTCACATTCGTGGGGGCGGCGACGCTGGCCGGAGCCGTCGGGCTCCTGCCGCTGTCCCCGGCCCAGGCCGCCAGACCCGACCCGGCACCACCGCCCGCGTCGGACTTCCAGAAGGTCACCCTCAACGACCGCCCCGGCGAGCCCATGGCCCTCGCCGTCCTGCCCGACCGCAGAGTCCTGCACACCGCCCGCACCGGCGAAGTCCGCATCCACGATCCCAAGAGCGGCGTCAACTTCCTCGCCGCCGACATGAAGAAGAGCCCCGCCGGCCTCTACCAGCACGACGAGGAGGGCGTCCAGGGCATCGCCATCGACCCGGACTTCCGCAAGAACCACTGGGTCTACCTCTACTACTCGCCCCGCCTGAACACCCCGGTGGACGACCCGGACACCCCCGACGTCAACGAGGGCGACGCACCGGAGTTCGGCAGCCCCGAGGACTTCGCCAGGTCCAAGGGCGTCACCCGCCTGTCCCGCTTCAAACTCAAGGGCAACACACTCGACTTCAACAGCGAGCAGAAGATCCTCGACGTCCCCGCGGACCGCGGCATCTGCTGCCACGTCGGCGGAAAGATCGACTTCGACGGCAAGGGCAACCTGTTCCTGTCCACCGGCGACGACACCAACCCCTTCGCCTCGGACGGCTACGCCCCCCTCGACGACCGCCCCGACCGCAATCCGGCCTACGACGCCCGGCGCACCGCCGGCAACACCAACGACCTGCGCGGCAAGATCCTGCGCATCAAGGTGAAGCCGGACGGCAGCTACACGGTCCCGCGCGGCAACCTCTTCTCCCCGGGCACCCCGAAGACCCGCCCGGAGATCTATGCCATGGGTCTGCGCAACCCGTTCCGCTTCGCGGTGGACGACAAGACGGGCGAGCTCTACGTCGCCGACTACTCACCCGACGCCGGCGAACCCGACCCGGACCGCGGCCCCGCCGGTCACGGCCGCTGGATGGTGGTGGAACGCCCCGCCAATTACGGCTGGCCGTTCTGCGTGACCCAGGACATGCCGTATCAGGATTACGACTTCGCCACCCAGAAGTCGAGCGGCGCCTTCGACTGCAAGGCCCCGGTGAACGACTCCCGGCACAACACCGGCCTGGGCAAGCTGCCGCCGGTGAAGGACGCGCAGATCGTCTACGGCTACGGTGCGTCGGAGGAGTTCCCGGAGCTGGGTACGGGCGGTATCGGCCCGATGGGCGGTCCGGCCTACCGTTACGACAAGCACAACAGGGCGGTCAACCGCTGGCCGGCCTACTTCGACGGGAAGCCGCTGTTCTACGAGTGGACCCGCGACCAGATGAAGGCGATCACCCTCGGCAAGCGGAACGAGGTCAGGAAGATCGAGGACGCCATCCCCTCGATCACCACCGATGGCCCGATCGACGCCGAATTCGGTCCGGACGGTGCGCTGTACGTCCTGGAGTACGGCACCGGCTACTTCGCCGAACTGCCCGAGGCCCAGCTCGCCCGCATCGACTTCACCCGCGGCAACCGCACCCCGGAGCCCAAGGTGAGCGCCGATGTGGTGAATGGCCACAGCCCGCTGACGGTGAAGTTCTCCAGAGCGGGCACCAAGGACGCCGACGGCGACGCCCTCAGCTACGCCTGGGACTTCGACGCGGACGGCAGGGTCGACTCGCGCGAGGCCGACCCGGAGCACACCTACACCGAGAACGGCGTGTACGAGGCCACGCTGAAGGTCACCGACCGCACCGGCCGTTCGGCGTCCGCCTCGGTGCCGATCGTGGTCGGGAACAAGGCGCCGGTGGTCACGCTCACCACGGACCCCGCTCCTGACGGCGGGACACCGTTCCACTGGGGCGACACGGTCAGCTGGGAGGTGGCCGTCGCCGACGACCAGCCGGTGGACTGCTCCAAGGTCACGGTGACCTTCATCCTCGGTCACGACACCCACGGGCACCCGCTGTCCACCAGCAACGGATGCTCCGGGTCGTTCAAGACCTTCGTGGACGGCGGTCACGCCGGCGCGGACAACCTGAAGGCCGTCTTCAACGCCACCTACCAGGACACGCCCCCCGAGGGCCTGCCGTCCCTGTCGGGCAGCGATGAGGTCGCACTGATCCCGGCCGACTGAACCTTCACCTGCCGGGTAGACACACCGGGAGGGACAGGCGGGGCGCCATCGTCACGATGGCGCCCCGCCTTCTGTGTCCGTCCGTGCCGCCCGCAGGGCCTGTCATGCCCCGGGGTGGGGTGCGGTGAGGTAGTGCTGGAGGGTGGGGGCGAGCCAGGCGGTGATCTCCTCGGGGTGCAGGTGGGCCGCGGGCGGGAAGCGCAGGACGTAACGGGTGAGCGCCAGGCCCAGCAGGTGCGAGGACACCAGGGCGGCCCGCACCGGCGCCTGCTGGGGGTCGGGGCAGACCCGCTCCACGAGCGGCAGCAGCTGGTCGCTGAAGATGCCGCGCATGCGTTCGGCGCCGGCCTCGTTGGTGATGCCGACCCGCAGGAGCGCGGTGAGCACCTCGTTCTCCTCCCACATGTCCAGGAAGTGGGTCACCAGCGTGCGGCCGGCCTCGTCGCGGGGGAGTGAGGCCGCGTCGGGCAGCTGCAGGTCGATGGCGACGGCCGCGGCGAACAGGCCCTCCTTGTTGCCGTAGTAGCGCATGACCATGGAGGGGTCGATCTGCGCCTGCTGGGCGATGGCGCGGATGGTGGCGCGTTCGTAGCCGTCGGCGGCGAAGCGTTCGCGGGCGGCGTCGAGGATGGCGCGGCGGGTGGCGTCGGAGCGGCGGGAGGGGGCGGGGGCCTTGCTCTGGTTCATGCCAACGATCGTAGGCCAACATCTGTAGGCCAACAAGTGTTGACACTCGTGCGCACCCCGGCCTACTGTTGCCAACAGACGTTGGCCAACAGGTGTTGACCAACATCCGTTGGCCAACCAACGTTGGCGATAGTGGGAGGTCCTCATGAACGGCACCGGCACCGGCTCCGGTATGGGTCAGGGCACCGGCCGCACCACGGGCTCCGCGCGGTCCGTGATCGTCGTCGGGGCCGGCCCCACCGGCCTCCTCCTGGCGGGCGACCTGGCCGAGGCCGGCGTGGCCGTCACGCTCCTGGAGAAGCGCCCCCACAAGATCAGCAACCTGTCCCGTGCCTTCGGCGTGCACGCCCGCACCCTGGAGCAGCTCGACGCCCGCGGTCTGGCCGACGACCTGCTCGCCACCGGCAGCACCATCACCCGGCTGCGGCTGTTCCGCCGGCTCTCCCTCGACCTGAGCACCCTGCCCTCCCGCTTCCCGTTCCTCCTGATCACCCCCCAGTACGAGGTCGAGCGCCTGCTGGAGAAGCGCGCCAGGGATCTCGGCGTCGCCTTCCACTACGAGACCGAGGTCCTCGCCCTGCGGCAGGACGACACCGGCGTGGACGTCGTCGTCCGGGACGCGGACGGATCGACCGCCACCCGCCGCGCCGCCTACGTCGTCGGCACCGACGGCCACCGCAGCGCCGTGCGCCAGGCGATCGGCCAGCCCTTCCCCGGTGTCTCCGTCATCAAGTCCCTGCTCCTGGCGGACGTCCGCCTCGCCGAGAAGCCGGAGAGCGTCCTGACCGTGGACGGCGCCGGCGACGTCTTCGCGATGATCGCCTCCTTCGGTGACGGCTGGTACCGCGTCATGGGCTGGAACCGCCGCCACGAGGTCTCCGACGACACCCCCCTCGACCTCGAGGAGGTCAGGGAGGTCACCCGCCGCGCCCTGGGCACCGACTACGGCATGTACGAGGCGCGCTGGCTCTCCCGCTTCCGCAGCGACGAACGCCAGGCCCCCCAGTACCGGGTGGGACGTGTCTTCCTCGCCGGCGACGCCGCCCACATCCACTCACCGGCCGGCGGCCAGGGCATGAACACCGGCCTGCAGGACGCGGCCAACCTCGGCTGGAAGCTCGCCGCCGTCGTCAACGGGCAGGCACCCGCCAGCCTTCTGGACACCTACCAGACCGAACGCCACCCGGTGGGCCGGGCGGTGCTGCGCAGCAGCGGCGGCCTGGTCCGGCTGGCCCGGGCCCGCATCCCCGCCCTGCGCGCCGTACGCGCCCTGGTGACGACGGTCATCAACGCCGTGGCCCCCGCCCGCGCCAGGGTTGTGGCCCAGCTCACCGGCATCGGCTTCACCTACCCGGCCCCGCGCGGCGCCCACCGCCTCGTCGGCACCCGGATCCCGGACGTCACCCTCAAGAGCGGGAAGCGCCTGTACGAGGCCCTGCGCGGCGGCCGGTTCGTCCTCATCACCCCGCCCACCGTGCCCGCCCCGTACGACGGCGGCCCGCACGAGGGCGCGGCGGACCTCCCGGTCGTCGAGCACTGGACCAGCGCCCGCCGCACCGCCGTGCTGGTCCGCCCCGACGGTTACGTGTCCTGGGCGGCCGACGCCCCCGACACCACGGCCCTGCAGAAGGCTCTGGCCTCCCGCTACCCCACTGCCCCCTGACCGGACACCCTCCCGGGCCCTGCGCCCGGGGCGGCCCGCCCCCTTCCCGCGGCCGGCCGGGGGCAGGGCCCCGTCTCTGCGGCCTTCCGTCCGTGCAACCCTTCGCCGTGCAGCCCCGTCTATCAGAATCGGATCATGACCGTGCCCGCGCTGCTGGAAGCAGTCTCACTGCGGGTGCCGGACGAACTCGTCACCCCTAACGGCCTCACGGTGAACGACATCTTGGGAGCACCTCGCCCACGACAAGTGGGAAACGGCCTTCCCGCTGCTGGAGGGGAGCTCCACGACCCCCGCCCGATCCCGGCCGGCTTCTGGCAGATGCTGACCGCGGCCGCCGGGGATCTGCCGACTGGAGCGCAGGACGGCCTGGTGCCGCTGGCGCTGCCGCGAACTCCGCCAGGGCATGGCCCGGGCCGGCCTGACCCTCCTGCCCGCCGACGAGGCCCGCCGCCGAACTTCGTTGCCGGGGGCCGGAGTTGGGTGCCCTATGGGCGGTGAGCAACCGTGACCGCCGATCCGCTGGCGGCGCTGCCGGACCCGGCCAGCATGTCCGACGCCGAACTGCACGCCGAGATCACCGCGCTGATCGAGGCCGACGCGGTCTCGGCGCGCCGCTGGGCCTGCGACCGCCCCGACTGCGACGGCCTGCCCCACGCCGGCTGGCTGCACCACCATGCCCGTGCCACGCAGCGCCTGCCCGACGGCGACTGGGCGGCATGGATGATGCTGACCGGCCGAGGCTGGGGCAAGACGAAGTCCGCGGCGGAGGCCGTAAGAGAGTGGGCGGCTTCTCCGGGGACGATGATCGCGGTGGTCGCGAAGAACGCCACCCTGGTCAAGGAGATCTGCTTCGAGTCCCCCAAGTCCGGCCTCCTGGCGGTCATCCCGCCAGAGGATGTCCGCCGCTACAGCCTCGGAAACGGCCTGACCACCCTCCGCCTGAAGAACGGCTCGGCGATCTACGGCTTCGGGGCCGAGACCCCGGACAACCTGCGCGGCTTCGCCTTCGACAAGGGCTGGCTCGACGAGTACGCCGCCTGGAACCGGCACACCGCCCAGTCGGTGTACGACATGCTGTGGTTCTGCCTGCGCGAAGCCCCGTCCCCACAGGTCGTCATCTCCACCACGCCCAAGCCGCTCCCCCACGTCAAGCACCTGGTCGAGCGCGGCCGACGCCCCGGCTCCACCGTCGTCCTGACCACCGGCCGCACCGAGGACAACCGCGCCAACCTCTCCCCCGCCGCGCTCGCCGAGCTCGACTCCGAGTACGGCGGCACCCGCCTGGGCCGCCAGGAACTGGACGGCGTACTGCTCGAGGATGTCGAGGGCGCGCTGTGGAAGCAGTGGATGTTCGAGGTGGAGGGCTTCCGCATCGCCCGCACCGCGGTCCCACCGCTCGACCGCCTGGTCGTCGCCGTCGACCCGGCCGTCACGACGACGGACACCGCAGACCTGACCGCCTTCACGGTGGCCGGCCGCTCCTACCCGCTGGAGCAGATGTACGGCGACCGCCGACCCCGCGGCTACGTCCTCCACGCCGAGCAGGAGCGCTACACCCCCACAGCCGCGATGCGCCGCGCCGCCGCCCTGTACCACGAGCACCAAGCGGACTGCGTGGTCATTGAGGCGAACAACGGCGGCGACTACCTCCCTGCCCTCCTCGCGGAGGTCGACCCGACGGTCCCCTGCCGCGTCGTCCACGCCACCCGCGGGAAGCGCGCCCGCGCGGCTCCGGTCGCGATGCTGTACGAGCAGTCCCGCATCAGCCACACAGGCTCGCCGCGCACGTTCGCCGTTCTGGAGGAGCAGATGACGACGTACGTCGGTGCGTCCGAGACCGAGGAAAAGTCCCCGGACCTGCTCGACTCCTGCGTCTGGGCGCTGACGGATCTCTTCCTCGACTCCTCGGTGCAAGGCCCACCATCACGACCGGCCGACGGACGTCTCACCGGGCGGCGGTAGAGCTTGCCCCCGCCTCACCCTCTTGGGGAGTGGTCAGAGCTCGGGTGCCAGCAGGGTCAGCCGAAGCAGCGCGCTGACAGCCAGCACCGTTGGGATGGCGTACCACCACTTGCGCACCCACTCGGCCTTGACGAACACCCACGTCAGGAATGCCATCACAGCGGAGAAGGCCAGGCCGATGTCGGATGCGACGCCGGAGTTGCTCACGGCCTGCTGATCCCAGGGTCCGTCCGGCTCGACCATGTAGGCCGTGAGCACGACATAGCCCGTCACCAGCGCGCCCAGAGCCAGAACGACGGCGCACACGCCACTACCGAGCCAGCCGAAGGACCTCGGCCGTCGGCTCTCACGCAGATCGGTCGCCGGTTCCATGCCTGGGCTCACCCCAGTGCCTCCTTCGCGTCGTCCAGCTTCCGGTCGAAGCCCCGACCATATGCCTGGGCACCCGGGTCCTGGTAATAGGGACCGCCGTTGTAGCGGGCGGCCAGTTCCTGCATCTGTTCCCGGGTCATCTGTTCCGGTGGTACGTCGGCGAACCCGCTCTCCGCCTTCAGCTGGGCCAGGTACTCCGAGGCGATGAAGATGTTCTTCGCCGGGTCCTTGATCGCGCCCACGACCTGGTCTCGTTGTATGTCAGTGAGATGGTGCGGGTCGTAGCCGAGTACCTCAGCAGCGCGGCGGACCTGGATGGACAGCGGGCCCATCGAGGTTTTGTCGGGATCCTCCTGGCCGGGCAGGATCTTGCGCCCTTCGTAGCCAGCGTCGTCGAGCCAGCCGGGATCGCCCTCGACCTCCTGCCAGGCGATGCCGGCGACCATCTCGGGCGGCAGGCCCGCATCCTGTGCGGCGGCCTTGATGAGTTCCCTGTTGGCGGAGATGTAGTCCCGTCGGCCGTCGTCCGAGTTGGACCACAGCCAGTAGTTGTTCCCCTGAGCCTTGGGCAGTCCGTCGATACGGGTTTCGATCCGCGAGAGGATTTCGTTGGCCACGACGTTCCGGCCGGTGGTCGGAATGTCGTCCATCTTCGGGCCCGCACCGGGCAGCTGGGCATAGGGGTTGTCGCTCGCCTGCCGAGCCTCGGCCTGCAGCGGCCCCAGGTTCTTCAGGAACTGTCCCGGATCAGCAATGGGGCTCTTGAAGTCGGGCAGGGACCGGTAGGCAGCTTTGACATCTGCGATGCAGGTCGCGCGCGCCTCGGACTCCACGCGCAAGGCGTCGCTGTAGTGGTCCTTGGTCTGGTGGTAGTAGCGCTCGGCGTCCTCTCGGATCGCGTCGACGTCGACGCCGAGCTCCGCGAACCAATCCATCACACCGGTGGTGGCCCGCAGATCTTCCCACTGTCGCAGGGGCTCGGCGGCTCGCGCGGTCGGCGTGACAGCCGTGGCTTCCTTGGACATCACCTCCGACAGTTTCGTCTCGGTGTGCTTGCCGCTCTTGTAGTGGCTCTTGGCCGTCGTGACCGCCTCGGCGTAGGACGTGAGGGCATCTGCCACCTGGCGGAAGGCGCGCGACAGATCATCGGTGAGATCCTTCGCCTCACTCAAGCGCTTGGCGTAGAGGTCGCGCGCCTCGCTCTGCCAGTCCACTTTGACCGCCTTGCGAAAGGCATCGTGCGTGGTGTCGATCAACTTGTGGAGACGCGTGAACTCGGCGGCGCTGAGGTTGATGAGAGCCGGGTTGGCGTCCTCCAGGAACTCGACGTCCTTGCGGTAGGCCACAGCAGATCACCGATCCCCGGCTTCGATGTAGCGCCCCGACACCAGGACGGAGTTCAACTTCCTGCGCACTGCGTCGTCGTACTGTGCGTACGTGTTGTTCGCCGACCTGAGCTTGCTGGACAACGCCGCCAACAGCACGACCGCGTCGGTGTACTGGTCCTTGGCGTAGCGGGCAAAGGTCTCGACGTTCGAGGCAACATCGGGATGGGACCGGGGGGGGCACGGCACATGGTCGCGTTCTCGCCGTCCATACGCCCCTCGTACAGGACGCCGGCGATCTCCAGCAGCAGATGCGAGCTTCCGTCGATGGAGTCAGCACTCACGGAGAACCCGTCTCCGTAGCCACCCGAACCGGTGGAGGAGCCACCGCCTCCGTCAGGCACCACCTGGTTCAGTTGCATGTGCGCCGACTGCTGCTGCCGGGCAAGTGCATCTGCCTTGAGCTGGCCCCATTCCTCTTCCCACGACACCATGCCCGTCCCCCGTCCGGTTGTCGCAATTGCTCGAGCACACGTGCTTATCACCCACAAGTGTGCCATGAACAGGCAAAGAACGATCAAGGCGGAGCGAACTACCGGCCGTCAACTGGCTTGGCTGCCACGAGATTCACAAGCCGTCATATCTGACCATCACTGAGCGGTGTGCATCGTGAAGTTGCAGGTCACGGGTGTGGCGTGCGGGGTGGGAGCGGTACTCGGGCAGGTCTGGGGCGGTAGTCCGTCGACAAGGTCATCGGTCAGCGGGCGACTTCGCGATTCGTCAGAACCAGCAGGGCCCTGACCAGGGTGGTCGCCCATTTCGGGTCGGTGCGGACCTTGCCCAGCACGCGCCAGTTCTTGAGGTGCGCGAAGCCGTGCTCGACCGGGGCGCGCACGGCGGCCAGCACCGTGTTCGACAGCTTCTGGCCGGGGGTGAGGGGCCGGTTGCGGGCGGCCTTGTAGCCGGTGATCACTGCCGGGTCGGCGTCGGGATCGCTGTCGTCGAGGCCGATGAAGCCCAGGTCGGCGATGGCGCCGAGGCCGGCCGCGCGGAGGTGGGCGGTGAGTCTGTCGTGCCGGCAGGCAGTGATCTCCGAGGTGCGTCCGGGCCGGGCCGCGGAGACCCAGAGCAGTCGGCCGCGATCGTCGGTGAGGGCGATCACGAGCAGGCCGTGGCATTTGCTCTTGCCCGAGTAGTTCTTCCTGTTCTCCTTCCCGGTGCGGCGTCGGGTGCGTATCAGGGAGCCGTCCAGCAGCACGATGCCGCCGCCCGTTCGGGCGATCTTCTTCAGCGCGCGGTCCAGGCGCGGGGCGCGGGCGGCCAGCAGGCCGACCACCTCGCGCACCCAGCGGCCCACGGTCGTGCGGTGGACCCCGTTGCCGCCAGCCAGATCGCCGGGCCGCTGATCACAGCGCAAGACCGCCAGCACGATCCCGGCGATCTTCCCGGCGGGCAGCGCCCGCCAGGGCGAGCGGATCTTCTTGCGGTGGCCGCGTATGAGATCGGCGAGGTAGTTCAAGGTGGCGCTCGACAGCGGCAGGCGGGCGGTGTAGACAAGGCCGTCAGGGCCCTCGACAGGCTGGTTGTTTTTCTTCACACCAAACTCAACTGCCGTCGGGGGCCCGCCGGTTACGCCCGGCCGCGCTCCTCCTCCGGCGCGGTCAGGGGCGCACGGTGAACTTCCCGTCGGGCCGCTTGTGCAGCCAGCCGCGATCGGCCAGCTTGGTCAACTTCCCGCGCAGCGGCTCCAGCCGCCCGGGCACCTGGATATCGATGCCCAGCTCGGCGCCGACGTCCTTGACCATCACCGGCCCGGCCGCAGCCGCAACGATCGACAGCATCCGCTGGTAGTCCACCGGCAGCGCGGACTCCTCCATCCCCGGCGCGCGGTCCGGGACTGGGGCCGGGCGACGTCGCGGGAGGAGTCCCAGGCGCTGACGAGGGCGTACGCGGACGGACGTGCCGAT
>NZ_BAAAGU010000070.1:0-19032 GCF_039524635.1 Streptomyces thermocarboxydovorans
GCCGGTCAGCCACGACCTGGCGCACTGCCACGCCCGGCTGCCCGTGCAGTACGTGATCCGCCCGCGGACCGCCGAGCTGCCCGACTACCGCGGCTACGCCGGCCAGATCGCCGCCGGAACCTTCCGGGTGGGCGACGAGGTGACGGTGCTGCCGTCCGGGCGGTCGACCACGATCACCGGGATCGACCTGCTGGGCAAGCCCGTCGACATCGCCTGGACGCCGCAGTCGGTGACGCTGCTGCTCGCCGACGACATCGACATCTCCCGCGGCGACCTGATCGTCCCGAGCAAGGACGCCCCGGCGACCACACAGGACCTCGAGGCGACGGTGTGCCATGTCGCCGACGAGCCGCTGACCGTCGGCCACCGGGTGCTGATCAAGCACGGCACGCGCACGGTGAAGGCGATCGTCAAGGACATCCCGTCCCGGCTGACGCTGGACGACCTCTCGCTGCACCCGCACCCGGGGAAGCTGGTCGCCAACGACATCGGCCGGGTGAAGATCCGCACCGCCGAGCCGCTGCCCGCCGACTCCTATTCGGACTCCCGGCGCACCGGTTCGTTCATCCTGATCGACCCGAACGACGGCACCACGCTCACCGCGGGCATGGTCGGCGAGTCGTTCGCGGCCCCGGAGCCCGTCAAGGACGAGGCCGAGGACGACGGGTGGGACTTCTGAGCATGCATCCGGCCGGCTACCGCGACTACTTCGCCACGTTCGCCAAGGAGGGCGGGCGTGTCGGCAGTGGTGCGCTGGGGTGGGGGTCCCCCCGAACGGAGTTCGGGGGAGGGCAGGGCGGGGTGGCCCGATGTGCGCGATGAGCCGCGCGGGCCGTCCCGGCCCGCGCACACCCCACCGCCGTAGACGAAAACCTGCCGACTCCCGGCCGCGTACCGACGCCGGTACGTGACCGCCGGGCCTGGCGAGAGGAATCCCTCCGTGCCTGCCACGACCGCCCTGCGCCGCATCCTCGCGGTGCTGGCCGTGCTGCCGCTGTTCGCCCTGGCCGCCTGCGGCTACGGGTCCCAGGCGAAGGACAACGGCAGCGCCGCGATCGCCGCCGGCGCCAAGAAGACCGACGGTCTCGACGCGGTGCGGATCGGCCACTTCGGCAACCTCACCCACGGCACCGCCCTGGTGGGCAAGAACAAGGGCTTCTTCCAGAAGGCGCTGGGCGCGACCGAGGCACGCTACGCGGTGTTCAACGCCGGCCCCTCGCAGATCGAGGCGCTCAACTCCGGCTCCATCGACATCGGCTGGATCGGCCCCTCCCCCGCCATCAACGGCTACGTCAAGTCGCACGGCACCAACCTGCGCATCATCGGCGGCTCGGCGTCGGGCGGGGTGAAGCTCGTCGTCGACCCCGGCAAGGTGAAGTCGATCGAGGACGTCAAGGGCAAGCGGATCGCGACCCCGCAACTCGGCAACACCCAGGACGTGGCGTTCCTCAACTGGGCGTCCGAGCAGGGCTGGAACGTCGACCCGCTCAGCGGCAAGGGCGACGTCACCGTCGTCCGCAGCGACAACAAGGTCACCCCCGACGCCTTCAGGTCCGGGTCCGTCGACGGGGCCTGGGTGCCGGAGCCCACCGCGTCCAAGCTGGTCGCCGAGGGCGGCAAGGTGCTCCTCGACGAGGCCTCGCTGTGGCCGGACGAGAAGTTCGTCATCACCAACATCGTGGTCCGGCAGGAGTTCCTGAAGGAGCACCCGAAGGCCGTCGAGGCGGTGCTGAGGGCCTCCCTGGAGACCAACCGCTGGATCAACGCCCACCCGGAGCAGGCCAAGGCCGCCGCCAACGAGCAGCTGGCCGCCGACGCCGGCAAGGCACTGCCGGAGGAGGTGCTGGACCCGGCGTGGAAGTCGATCCGGTTCACCGACGACCCGCTGGCCTCGACCCTCGGCCGGCAGGCCGGCCACGCCGTCGAGGCCGGCCTGCTGAAGCAGCCGGACCTCACCGGCATCTACGACCTCACGCTCCTCAACAAGCTCCTCGAGGCTGAGGGCGAACCCCCATTCGACGACGCCGGCCTCGGTGCCGGACAGCCCGCATCCCCGAAGAGTCCCAGGAGGTGACGACCATGGCCACCACGCTCGCCAAGGCCGACGGCGGTCAGCGGACCGAGGTCTCGCACGCCGCGCGCATCGAGCACATCTCCAAGTCGTTCGACGGACCGGCCGGCCGCCAGCTCGTGCTGGACGACATCAGCCTCGATGTCGCGCCGGGCGAGTTCGTGACCCTGCTGGGTGCCTCCGGCTGCGGCAAGTCCACGCTGCTGAACCTGGTCGCGGGCCTGGACCGGCCCAGCGCCGGCACCATCACCACCGACGGCCGGCCGGCGCTGATGTTCCAGGAGCACGCGCTGTTCCCGTGGCTGACCGCGGGCAAGAACATCGAACTCGCCCTGAAGCTGCGGGGCGTGCCGAAGTCCGAGCGGCGCGAACGCGCCGAGGAGCTGCTGGAGCTGGTGCGGCTCAAGGGCGCGCACCGCAAGCGGGTGCACGAGCTGTCCGGCGGCATGCGCCAGCGGGTCGCCCTGGCGCGGGCGCTGGCCCAGGAGAGCAAGCTGCTGCTGATGGACGAGCCGTTCGCGGCGCTGGACGCCATCACCCGCGACGTGCTGCACGACGAGCTGACCCGCATCTGGCGCGAGACCCAGCTGTCCGTGCTGTTCGTGACGCACAACGTGCGCGAGGCCGTGCGGCTCGCCCAGCGCGTGGTGCTGCTGTCGTCCCGGCCGGGCCGGATCGCCCGCGAATGGCGGGTGGACATCCCGCATCCGCGCCGCATCGAGGACACCGCGGTCGCGGAGCTGTCCGTCGAGATCACCGAAGAACTCCGGGGGGAGATCCGCCGCCATGGCCAGCACTGAGACCACCACCCAGGACCCCAAGGACGCCAAGAGCACCGGTGACGCCTCGGACCTCGCCGGTCTGGAGGCGGGCCTGGACGCCCTGGAGACCGTGCAGACCCGGCGCAAGCCGCTGCGGCAGACCTTCACCGAGAAGATCCTGCCGCCGGTCGTCGCCATCGCCCTGGTGCTGGCGGTGTGGCAGGCGCTGATCTCCTTCAAGGTCGTCGACGACCCGACCAAGCTGCCCTCGCCCGGCGCGGTGTGGGAGGTGCTGCGCCAGGCGTGGCTCCAGGGCGAACTGCTCGGCTACATCTGGACCAGCGTCTCGCGCGGCCTGCTCGGCTTCTGCTTCGCGCTGCTCATCGGCACCCCGCTCGGCCTGCTGGTGGCCCGGGTGAAGGTGGTGCGGGCGGCGATCGGGCCGATCCTCACCGGCCTGCAGTCCCTGCCGTCGGTCGCCTGGGTTCCCCCCGCGGTGATCTGGCTCGGCCTGAACAACCAGATGATGTACGCGGTGATCCTGCTCGGCGCCGTCCCGTCCATCGCCAACGGCCTGGTCTCCGGCGTCGACCAGGTGCCGCCGCTGTTCCTGCGCGCGGGCCGCACCCTGGGCGCCACGGGCCTGAAGGGCACCTGGCACATCGTGCTGCCGGCCGCGCTGCCCGGCTATGTGGGCGGCCTGAAGCAGGGCTGGGCGTTCTCCTGGCGCTCCCTGATGGCCGCGGAGATCATCGCCTCCTTCCCCGACCTGGGCATCGGCCTCGGCCAGCTGCTGGAGAACGGCCGCAACGCCAGCGACATGGCCATGGTGTTCGAGGCCATCCTGCTCATCCTCACCGTCGGTATCGCCATCGACCTGCTGATCTTCAGCCCGCTGGAGCGGTGGGTGCTGCGCAGCCGCGGCCTGCTGGTGAAGAGCTGATGCCGATGCAGCCGGTCCTCGTCGTCATCGCCCACGGCAGCCGCGACCCGCGGCATGCCGCGACCGTGCAGGCCCTGGTGCGCCGGGTCCGCGAGCTGCGGCCCGGGCTGCGCGTGGAGACCGGCTTCCTGGACTTCAACGTGCCCTCGGTGCAGGGCGTGCTGGAATCCCTGGCGGCCGAGGGCGTCCGTGACGTGGTCGCCCTCCCGCTGCTGCTGACCCGCGCCTTCCACGCGAAGGCCGACATCCCGGCCGTCCTGGCCGAGGCCCCCGCCCGGCTGCGCATCCGCCAGGCGGACGTCCTCGGCCCCTCCCCGCTGCTGCTCGCGGCGCTGGAGCACCGGCTGTACGAGGCGGGCCTGAGCCCCGCCGACAAGTCCTCGACCGGGGTCGTACTGGCCTCGGCGGGGTCCACCGACCCGGAGGCGATCGCAGTGATCGCAGAAATCGCGCGGGAGTGGCGGCACACCGGTTGGTGCGCCGTGCGGCCTGCGTTCGCCTCCGCATCTCTTCCCCGCACCGAGGACGCGGTGCGGGAACTGCGCGCACTGGGCTGCGAGCGCGTCGCCGTCGCCCCGTACGTTCTCGCCCCGGGCTTCCTCCCGGACCGCATCGCCCACGGCGCCGCCGAGGCCGACGTCCTCGCCGACGTCCTGGGCCCGGCCCCGGAGGTGGCCCGCCTGCTGCTGGCCCGCTACGACGCGGCGCGGGCGCCGATGCTCACGGCGATCGGGGCGTGAGGGGTGCGGCGGTGCCCCGATCCGCCCTTCAAAGGGCGGCGAGCAGCGCGTCGAGGGGTGCCGGTACGCGGCCGGGGTCGAGGGCCTCGGCCAGGACGCGGCCGTAGCGGATCTTGCGCCCCTTCTTGGTGCCGATGAAGCGCCGGAACTGCTGCTGGGGGGCGCGGCCCTGCTGGGCGGGCTGGCGCAGGAGGGTGCGCAGCGGGCGCAGTTCGCCCTGCTCCCGGACCAGTTCCTCGACCCGGGCCACGCCGAGGGCGCGGATCAGCTCGTCTTCCAGGTCCGCCGCGCAGGCGTGGATGGCGGCCGGTGCCGCGCCTGCCCGCTCGAAGCCGCGGACGTAGTAGGGGCGCTCCGCCTCGTCGCACAGGCCGGCGAGGCGCAGCCCCAGGCCGGCCGGGCCGAGGAGTCCGGCGTAGCGGCCGACGCTCATCGCTCCGTCGATGGAGAGGACGCAGATGCCCTCGGCGGCGAGGTCGCGGCTGCGGCGCTCGGCCAGTGCGTCCACGGCGGCGAGGTCGCTGCGCCCTTCGAGCAGGACCACCGTCTCGACGGCGAGCCGTCCGGCCAGTTCCCGCGCCCGTTCACCGGTGCCGCCCGCCGCCCAGGCGGTGACCGCGTCCCGGAACGCCCCCAAGTCCGTCATGTGCCGAGTCTCGGCCAGTTCCGGCCCCGGCGCGAGGGAGTTTCCACCGGGCGCCGGTCGACCTGAGCCAGGACAAGCCCGTCACTCCGACCCCGTGGAACCCTGTCAGTCCGTGTCGGTGTCGGTGTCGAAGAGGGTCCCCTGGTGGAAGTAGAGGCGCCAGCCGGTGTCGGTGCGGCGCCACAGGGAGCTGCGGTGGGCGCGGCGGCCGTCGGCGTCGGTGTCGTAGGTGAGGTGGACGACGTCCGGGGCGAGTTGCACCGCCCGCATGCCGGACACCTTGATGGGGTCGGCCTGCTCCGGCTCCTCGGCGAGGAGGGCGAGCATGGTGGCGCGGTCCCAGATGCGGCCGGAGGCGCCGAACTCGTGGAAGTCGGGGTGCAGCAGGGCCGCCGCGCGCTCGGGGTCGCGGCGCACCGCGCGGTCGAGCAGGAGCAGTTCGCCTTCGACGGCGGCGTCCAGGCTGCTGCTTCTGGTGTCCTCCGTGCCCTCCGTGTCCTCTGTGTCCGCCGTGTCCTCAGTCACCGGTCATCTCCACGAGCTTGGTCACGGTGTTCCAGTTGCGGGTGGTGGCAATCAGCCCCTTGGTGTAGCGCGGGCGGGCCAGGGCCTCGGCGAGCTTGGAGCGGCCCAGGCCGCCGGGTGTGCGGAGGTAGATCACGCGGTCGCCGATGCGGAACTCCTCCGGCAGGAAGGCCTGCTGGTCGATCTCGGCGAAGCGGCCGGGGTCGACGGGCTCGGAGAGGTAGGTGGCGTGCAGCTGCTTGGCCTCCAGCTCGGCCGCCGGGAAGGGGCAGTCCCGGACGACCGCCGCCAGGTACGCGTGGTCGCGCACGATCACGTCCACGGTGAAGCCGAACTGCCGCTCGATCGCCGCGGCGAGCTCCGCGGCCAGCGACCCCTCGTCGCCGTGTGAGGCGGTGAACACGGCTTGGCCGCTCTGCAGATAGGTCCGGACCCCGGTGTATCCCAGGCCCTCCATCAGGGTGCGCAGCCCGGCCATCGGGAGTTTTCTGCTGCCGCCCACGTTGATCCCGCGCAGCAGGGCCGCGTATGTCGTCGCCATGGCAGAAGCCTAGGTCGGCCGCCGTGCCCCGTGGGGGCGGGCACGACGGCCGCGTCCGCGGATGAGCGGACGTGCGCGAAACTCTGGCGGAACGACGCGGCGCGAGCAACCGGTACACGCGCCTCTCCATGCACCTGTGACTTATTCAACAAACCTTCGAAATGACAAACCCTGAACAACGTCCCCGAGAGACCTCAATAGATGTAAGGGACCGATGTCCTCCCGAGTGGGGAGATGCCGGCGGACGAACGGAGGAGCCGCCGGGCCGCAGCTTCACCGGAGAGCACGACGAGATGGCCGGATCGGGCCCATACCTTCACAAGCGAGGGTGGCGGCAGGGGGTCGCTGCCGCACCGCACACGAAGGAGCGAGCCCGAGATGAAGAACGGAGAAGGGCGGGTCCGCGGCCTCGCAGCCCGGGCCGGCGGCTGGAGCGCCCGGCACCGCTGGGCGGCCGTCGGGATCTGGGTGCTGTTCGTCGTGCTGGCGGTGGGACTCGGTTCGGCGGCCGGCCGGGTCGACGTCAAGGACGGCGACCAGCTGAGCGGCGAGACGCACACCGCGGCCCGCATCATCGAGGACGCCGGCATCGAGGAGCCGGCCGGTGAGACCGTACTGATCCAGGCCAAGGGCGACGGCGTGAAGGCCACGGACGCGGAGTTCAGGTCCGCGGTGGCGGCCGTCGTGGCGGCGGTGGAGAAGACCGGCGAGGTCACGGACGTCACCTCGCCGTACGAGTCCGGCACCATCTCCGAGGACGGGCGCAGCGCGCTGGTCCAGTTCGACATGCGCGGTGCGGCGGACACCGCGGGCGAGCGGGTGGAGCCGGTGCTGGACGCCGTGGAGCGGGTGCAGAAGGATCACGAGTCGCTGCGGATCGAGGAGATCGGCGGCGCCTCGATGATGAAGACGTTCGACGACGCGTTCGGCGCCGACCTGCAGCGGGCCGAGTTCTCGGCGGTGCCGGTGGCGCTCGGCATCCTGCTGATCGCCTTCGGCGCGGTGGTGGCGGCGCTGCTGCCGGTGGCGCTCGCCATCACGGCGATCATCGCCACGATGGGGCTGATGGGCCTGGTCAGCCATCTGCAGCCGATGAGCGACACCGCCAACTCGGTGATGGTGCTGGTCGGGATGGCCGTCGGCGTCGACTACTGCCTGTTCTATCTGCGCCGGGAGCGCGAGGAGCGGGCGGCCGGACGGGACGCGCGGACGGCGCTGCGCATCGCCGCGGCGACCAGCGGCCGCGCGGTCGTCGTCTCCGGTGTCACCTTCTGTGTGGCGATGGCGGGCATGCTGTTCACCGGCATCGCCGAGTTCGAGGGCATGGGTCTTGCCTCGCTGATGGTGGTGGGGGTGGCCATGGCCGGTTCCGTGACGGTGCTGCCGGCGCTGCTGTCGCTGCTGGGCGAGCGGGTCGAGAAGCTGCGCATCCCGTTCCTGCACAAGCGGGCCGCCGGCGGCGGCGACAGCCGGTTCTGGGGGGCCGTGCTCGACCGGGTGCTGGCCAGGCCGGTGCTGGCGGTCGTGGTGGCCACGGGTGCGCTGCTGGCGGTGGCGGCGCCGGCGGTCGGCATGAAGACGCAGAACCTCACGCTGGACCAGGAGTTCGGCGACTCGCTGCCGATCGTGCAGACCTACAACCGGGTCAACGAGGCCTTCCCGGGCGGCTCGGAGCCCGCCGAGGTGGTCGTCAAGGCGGACGACATCAACGCCCCCGAGGTGAAGTCGGCGCTGGCCGACTTCCGTGACCGGGCGATCAGTTCCGGCGCCACGCGCGGCCCGGTCGAGATCAAGGTGCACGACCAGCAGAACATCGCGCTCGTGTACGTGCCGCTGGTGGGCGGCTCGGACCTGGACAAGGCGGGCGAGAGCCTGGAGAGACTGCGCGACGAGGTGCGGCCCGCCACGTTCGGCACGGTCGACGGGGTGGAAGCGCCGATCACCGGGCAGGTCGCCGGCTCGAAGGACTTCAACGACCAGCTGATCGGGTCCGTGGTCCCGGTGTTCGCCTTCGTGGTGGTCCTCGCCTTCGTGCTGATGCTGATGTCGTTCCGGTCGGTGACGGTCGCGATCACCTCCATCGGGCTGAACCTGCTGTCGGTGGGCGCCGCGTACGGCATCCTCGTGACGGTCTTCCAGCACGGCTGGGGCGCGTCGCTGGTGGGCGCGGAGGGCGTCGGCGCGATCATCACCTGGCTGCCGCTGTTCCTGTTCGTGATCCTGTTCGGCCTGTCGATGGACTACCACGTGTTCGTGGTCTCCCGGATCCGTGAGGCCCGGCTGCGGGGCCTGGCCACCCGGGACGCCGTCCGGCACGGCGTGGTCACCACGGCCGGGGTGGTCACCAGCGCCGCGGTCATCATGGTCGCCGTGTTCGCGATCTTCGGGACGCTGTCCATGCAGTCCATGAAGCAGATGGGTGTGGGCCTCGCGGCGGCGGTGCTGATCGACGCGACGGTCATCCGGGGTGTGCTGCTGCCGGCGGTGATGGCGCTGCTCGGCGAACGCAACTGGTACCTGCCGAAGTGGCTGGACCGGATGCCCGACCTGACCCACGACGAGGCGCCGCAGGCGGCGGCACGCCCGCTGACGAAGGACGACGAGGGGGAACCGGTGCGGGTGTGACCGACCCGGCAGGAGAACTCCCGGCAGGGGGAGGGCCCGGCGGACCTCGGTGACCTCGGTCCGCCGGGCCCTCCCTTCTCGTGCTCTCGTGCTTCTGGGCTGCCGGTCAGCGGCGCAGCTCCGCCTCGACGGTCTCGTGCAACAGTCGGAGATGTTCCCGGCGCCCTTGCCTGAGGCCCCGTCCACCCGCCGCCCTGGGTGGCCCGTCGGGTTTCGGCGCGTCTGCGTGCCCGGACCGAGAGGCGTGCGGGAGCCCCACCAGTGCGAATGCGAGACTGAGGGCACACGTGACCGGACCGCCTGCGCATGGTCGAGGCAGGCGGACCGGAGCTGCCGGTGCCGCACAGGGCGCGGCGCGGAGGACCGAGGACGTACACGGAGGCGGGCGGATGGACGAGGCACGGGCGCGTGAGGTGCTGGGCGCGGCCGGGGTGCTGCCCGGCGCGGCCGGGGACGCGCTGCTGCTCGCCCTGGGCGAGAACGCCGTGTTCGCCGCCGGTGACGTGGTGGTCAAGGTGGGCCGGGACGCCGAACTGCTGGACCGGGCGCGCCGGGAGCTGGCCGTCGCGCTGTGGCTGGCGGACGCCGGGGTGCCGGCGGTCCGGGCGGCCGAGCCGGAGGCGCTGCTGGTCCAGGGCCACCCGGTGACCGTGTGGCACCGGCTGCCCGAAGCCGTACGCCCCGCCGAGCCGCGCGATCTGGCCACGCTCCTGCGCCTGGTCCACGCCCTGCCCGCTCCCCCCTTCGCCCTCCCGCAGCGCGATCTGCTGGGCGGCGTGGAACGCTGGCTGCGGCTCGCCGGTGACGCCATCGACCCCGCGGACGCGGCGTATCTGCGCGAGCGGCGGGACGGTTTCGCCTCGGCCGTGGCGGCGCTGACACCTCATCTGCCGCCGGGCCCCGTGCACGGCGACGCGCTCCCGCGCAATGTGCACGTGGGCCCCGACGGACCCGTCCTCGTGGACCTGGAGACCTTCTCGGCCGATCTGCGCGAGCACGACCTGGTGGTGATGGCCCTCTCCCACGACCGTTACGGACTCCCGGACGAGGCGTACGCCTCCTTCACGGAAACCTACGGCTGGGACGTGCGCTCCTGGGAGGGCTGCTCGGTCCTGCGCGGCGCCCGGGAGACGGCCAGCTGCGCCTGGGTCGCCCAGCACGCACCGACCAATCCCAAGGCACTGGCCGAGTTCGAACGCCGGGTGGCGTCCCTGCGGGCCGGGGACGAGACGGTGCGCTGGTACCCCTTCTGACGGGGGCCGTTCAGACCGGCTCGCCCGCCGTCTCGCGCAGGGGCCAGGAGCTGTCGACGATCGCCGCGGCGTCGCCCTTGCGCCGCAGGAAGTCCTGGAAGTCGGCCGCCCAGGCGGCGTACCACTCGATCTGACGGCGGTGCAGCTCCGCCGGGCCGAGCGAGGCCACCTTGGGGTGCCGGACGGCTATCGCGCAGGCGAGCCGGGCCGCGGCGAGGGCGTCCGCCGTCGCGTCGTGCGCGGAGTCGAGGGCGACGCCGTACTCGGCGCAGACCGCCTCCAGGTTGCGCTTGCCGCGGCGGTACCGGTCGACGAACCGGTCGATGGTGTACGGGTCGATGACGGGCGCGGGGTCGATGCCGCCCAGGCGCTCGCGCAGGGAACGCAGGCCGTAGCGGCGCAGTTCGGCGGAGAGCAGGCTCAGATCGAAGGCGGCGTTGTAGGCGACGACCGGGACGCCCGTCTTCCAGTAGCCGGCGAGGACGTCGGCGATGGCGTCGGCCACCTGGTCGGCGGGTCTGCCGTCCGCCGCCGCGCGCTCGTTGCTGATGCCGTGGACCGCCACCGCCTCCGCGGGGATCGGCACGCCCGGATCAGCCAGCCATTCCCGGCGCCCCATCGGCTCCCCGCCCCGGACCTCGATCACGGCGCCCGTGACGATCCGCGCCTCGCGCGGGTCCGTGCCCGTGGTCTCCAGGTCGAAGCCGATCAGCAGCTCCCGGTGCCAGCCCATGGGCTGCCCCCCTTCTGTGTGGTGCGTTCCCCCAGTGGCCCATACCTTCGCATGCGGCACTGACAGTCCGAGGATCGGCTTCCGCTTGGCGGCCGCGGGCGTACGTCACGACACGGGGCGCGAATCCACCCACATCTGCTCGAACTCCTCGCGATAGGTGGGGAACAGACCGCCTTCCTCCACCTCGCCCGGTTTGACCAGCCTGTTGCCGTTGCGCAGGACCAGGACCGGCGCCTCCATGCCGCGGGCGCGGCGCAGATGGTGCTGCACCACGGCGACGCCGTCCGCGCCGTCGGCGTCCACCAGGTACGCCGTGCAGCGCGGCGTCTCGTCGTAGACGTGGATCTCGAAGGCTCCCGGGTCGCGCAGGCGGGAGCGGACGCGGCGCATGTGCAGGATGTTCATCTCGACCGCGCGGCCCAGCTCCCCGCGCTTGATGCCGAGTTCGCGCTCGCGGCGCTTGACCGCGCTGGAGGCCGGGTTGAGGAACAGCAGCCGCACCCGGCAGCCGGACTCGGCCAGGCGGACCAGCCGGCGCCCGGAGAAGTTCTGCACCAGCAGGTTGAGCCCGATGCCGATGGCGTCGAGCCGCCGGGCCCCGCCGAAGATGTCCTCGGCCGGGAACTGCCGCAGCAGGCGCACCCGGTCGGGGTGGACGGCCACGACATCGGCGTACCGGTCGCCGACCAGGTCCTCCACCGCGTCCACGGGCAGCCGGCGCGCGGAGGGGACGTCGCCGCCCGCGCCGAGCATCTCGAGCAGCCGCGCGGAGGCCCGTTCGGCCTGGTTGAGGACCGCCTCGGAGAGCGCGCGGTTGCGGGAGACGACGTTGCGGGTGACCTCCAGCTCGTCGAGGGCCAGCTCGACGTCCCGGCGGTCGTCGAAGTACGGCTCGAAGCAGGGCCAGTGCTGGACCATCAGCTCCCGTAGCTGCGGCAGCGTGAGGAAGGACAGCACATTGTCGTCGGCCGGGTCGAGCAGATAGCCCTTGCGGCGGCTGACCTCGCGCACCGCGACCGCGCGCTGCACCCACTCCTGGCCTGCGGGCCCGGCCGCGGCGACCACCCAGTCGTCCCCGTGCACGGGCTCGTAGATGGGCCGCAGCACGGCCGCCACCACGGCGCGCAGCCGCTGCTCGACAAGATTCAGCCAGATGTAGGCCCGCCCCGCGCGCTGAGCGCGGGTGCGTACCTCGCGCCAGGCGTCGGCGTCCCAGTCCAGTTCCGGCCCTATCGAGCCCGCGCCTGCGTCCATAGGCCGTGCCAGGGACACCGCACCGGGCGGGACCTCCGTGGAGTTACCCTCGTGACCCTCGTCACCAGGGGGCAGCTCCAGCCCTCCCGAGCCCACCCGCGCACCGCCTTCCACTCCCCCGAGTCCTCCCCGTGCCGACGATCAAGGAGAGTACTCCGCGTACGGCGCACGGTGCAGCCCGATGGACAGGCTCGTTTCCCAACTTCCGTCTTTCACAGGAATGTTCCTCTGCGGCCGGACCGCGGGAAGTGAGCGGTTTCATAGCGGCTCCGGGCGCCGCGGCCGCTCAACGCCCGCCGGGACGGGGGGAGTCGGGCATGCAGGAAGTTCGGGGCCCGGATCCGGCGGGGTGACGCGGCGGCGGGCTCGTGGCCGGAGGGCGGCGGGTCCGCAGGCCGAAAGCCAGCGGTCGGGCGGGCGGGGAGCCGGAGGCCGGATCCTGACGTTCACCCGGACGGTGGACGGTCGTCCCGGGCGTCGCGCGCATCACGGCAGCTCAGAGTCACTGGGATCACTGCCGCCTCAGGCGTCGCTGCAGTCTCCTTAGTCCCATTGGCCGGTCACTGATGAGGGGCATGTGCCTGGGTGGTCTCCTCACTTCGGGGAGACTCGGGGAGACTCGGAGGGAAGGCGCCCCCACCGGCGCCGTACACCTGGAAGAGTCGTGTCCATGCAGGTCTGGCCTGGCGAGGCGTATCCGCTCGGTGCCACGTACGACGGCGCCGGTACGAATTTCGCGGTCTTCACGGAGGTTGCGGACCGAGTAGAGCTGTGTCTGCTGCACGACGACGGCTCCGAGACGGCGATCGAGCTGCGCGAGAGCGACGCGTTCGTGCGGCACGCGTACGTTCCCGGCGTCATGCCCGGGCAGCGTTACGGCTTCCGGGTGCACGGTCCGTACGCACCCGAGCGCGGGCTGCGCTGCAATTCCGCGAAGCTGCTGCTCGACCCGTACGCGCGTGCGATCAGCGGGTCCGTCCAGTGGGGCGAGGAGGTGTACGGCTACCACTTCGACGACCCCGACCGGCGCAACGACCTGGACTCCGCGCCGCACACCATGACCTCGGTGGTGGTCAACCCGTACTTCGACTGGGGGGACGACCGGCGGCCCCGTACGGAGTACCACCACACGGTGATCTACGAGGCCCATGTCAAAGGGCTGACCATGCGGCACCCGAAGCTCCCCGACGAGCTGCGCGGCACCTACGCGGGCCTCGCGCACCCGGCGGTGATCGAGCATCTGACCAAGCTGGGGGTCACGGCGCTGGAGCTGATGCCCGTCCATCAGTTCGTCAACGACCACCGGCTGGTCGACATGGGCCTGAGCAACTACTGGGGCTACAACACCATCGGCTTCTTCGCCCCGCACAACGCCTACGCCTCCTGGGGCGACCGCGGCCAGCAGGTGCTGGAGTTCAAGTCGGCGGTGAAGGCGCTGCACGAGGCCGGGATCGAGGTGATCCTGGACGTCGTCTACAACCACACCGCCGAGGGCAACCACCTGGGGCCCACGCTGTCCTTCAAGGGGATCGACAATCCCTCGTACTACCGGCTGATGGAGGACCGCCGGTACTACATGGACACGACCGGCACCGGGAACTCCCTGCTCATGCGGTCGCCGCACGTACTGCAGATGATCATGGATTCGCTGCGGTACTGGGTGACGGAGATGCATGTCGACGGGTTCCGCTTCGATCTGGCGGCCACCCTGGCCCGGCAGTTCCACGAGGTGGACCGGCTGTCGTCGTTCTTCGACCTGGTCCAGCAGGACCCGGTCGTCTCCCAGGTGAAGCTGATCGCCGAGCCGTGGGACCTCGGCGAGGGCGGCTACCAGGTGGGCAACTTCCCGCCGCTGTGGACCGAGTGGAACGGCAAGTACCGGGACACCGTGCGCGACCTGTGGCGGGGCGAGCCGCGGACACTCGCGGAGTTCGCCTCCCGGCTGACCGGTTCCTCGGACCTCTACCAGGACGACGGGCGGCGCCCGCTCGCCTCGATCAACTTCGTGACCTGCCACGACGGCTTCACGCTGCACGACCTGGTCTCGTACAACGAGAAGCACAACGAGGCCAACGGCGAGGACAACCGGGACGGCGAGGGCCACAACCGGTCCTGGAACTGCGGGGTGGAGGGCGAGACCGACGACCCGGAGGTGCTGCGGCTGCGGGCCCGGCAGATGCGCAACTTCATCGCCACCCTGATGCTCTCCCAAGGTGTGCCCATGATCAGCCACGGCGACGAGCTGGCCCGCACCCAGCACGGCAACAACAACGCCTACTGCCAGGACAACGAGCTGGCCTGGCTGGACTGGCCGGACGACGGAGGCGAGGGCGAGGGCGACGAGGGGAACGCGGAGGACGCGGAGGACTTCCGCCGGCAGATGCTGAGATTCACCCGGGCGATGGTGTGGCTGCGCAAGGACCACCCGGTCTTCCGCAGGCGCCGCTTCTTCCACGGCCGGCCGGTGGAGGGCACCCACGACGAGCTGTCGGACATCGCCTGGTTCACTCCCGAGGGCTCGGAGATGACCCAGCGGGACTGGGAGTCGGCGCAGGCGTCGGCGCTGACGGTGTTCCTCAACGGCAACGCGATCTCCGAGCCCGGTCCGCGCGGGGAGCGCATCACGGACGACTCCTTCCTCTTGATGTTCAACGCCTCCCCCAAGGCGCTGGACTTCGTGGTGCCCGTCGACCACGGCCGGCAGTGGCAGGTGGTGGTCGACACCGCCCGCGCGGACGGGGTCCCGCCGGGCACCGGCCCCAAGGTGAACGCCGGGGACCGGCTGACCCTGACCGACCGCAGCCTGACGGTGCTCCAGCGCCCGGTGTAGTCCGGCGGAGGGAGACGGCTCCGGGTGGTCCGGCGAGGGTCATGAGCGGAGGGCGTGACCGGTGTGGTCCGGTGGCGGGCGATGACAGGAAACGCGGCAGGGCGGGTACGTAGCTGTGCATGACCTCTGAGCGGACTGTCGATCGGACTCTTGTGCGCCCCGGCGCACCGGTGCCCACGGCCACCTACCGGCTGCAGCTCCAGCCCGGCTTCCCGTTCGGGGCCGCGGCGGCCGCCGTGCCGTACGTGGCCTCGCTCGGCGTGTCCCATCTGCATCTGTCGCCGGTCCTGGAGGCCGTGCCGGGCTCGGCGCACGGCTACGACGTGGTGGACCACGCCCGGGTGCGCGAGGAGCTGGGCGGCGAGGAGGGACTGCGGGCGCTGGCGGCCACCGCCCGGGAGCACGGGCTGGGGCTGATCGCCGACATCGTGCCCAACCACATGGCGATGGCGCCCCGCCACAACCGGGCGCTGTGGGAGGTGCTCAGCGAGGGGCCCTCCTCACCGTACGCGCGGTGGTTCGACATCGACTGGGAGGCGCAGGACGGCCGGATGCTGCTGCCCGTGCTGGGCGGGCCGCTGGGCGCGGAACTGGACCGGATCAAGGCCGACGGCGAGGTGCTGCGCTACTACGACCACGAGTTCCCGCTGCGGGAGGGCACCGCGGGGCTGAAGCTGCCCGCGCTGCTGGACGCCCAGTGGTACCGCCTCGGCTGGTGGCGGCTGGCCCGCACGGAGCTGAACTACCGGCGGTTCTTCAGCATCTCCGAGCTGATCGGGGTGCGGGTGGAGGACCCGGAGGTGTTCGATGCCACCCACGCCACCGTCCTGCGGCTGCTGCACGACGGGGTCTTCGACGGCCTGCGGATCGACCACCCGGACGGGCTGGCCGACCCGGACGGCTATCTGCGGCGGCTGCACGAGGCGACGGGCGGCCGGTGGACGGTGGTGGAGAAGATCCTCGCCGACGGGGAGGCGCTGCCCGCCTCCTGGCCGGTCGCGGGCACCACCGGCTACGACGCCCTGCGGCACATCGACGGCCTGTTCGTGGACCCGGCCGGGTTCGGGGACCTGCTGGGCCAGTACCGCCGGTTCGCGGCGCCCCCGGCGGACCGGGGCGGCGACTGGGACGCCACGGTGCGGCGGGCCGCGTACAAGGTGCTCCACCACGAGCTGGCCGCGGAGACGGACCGGCTGACCCGGGTGGCGAGCCGGCTGTGCGCGACCTCCCCCGAGCCCGCGCTGCGCGACCGCGCGCCCTGGGCGCTGCGCACCGCCCTGGTGGAGCTGCTGGTCCGGCTCGAGGTGTACCGGCCCTACGCCTCCGTGGACGCCTCCCGCGTGGTGACCGAGGAGGCCGCGGCCGAGGCCCGGCACGCCTTCACGGTCCCGGAGGAGGCGGAGGCGGTGGACGTCGTACGGGACCTGGTGCTCGGGCGGTACGGCGACGGGCCGCGGCAGCGGGAGTTCCGGGCCCGGTTCGCGCAGACCTCCTCGGCGCTGCGGGCCAAGTCCGTGGAGGACACGGCGTTCTACCGCTATGTGCCGCTGCTGTCGGCGACCGAGGTCGGCGGCGAGCCGGGCAGCCCGGCGGTGCCGCCGGAGCAGTTCCACGCGTACTGCTCCCGGCTGCAGCGCGACTGGCCGACGACCGGCACGGTGGTCTCCACGCATGACACCAAGCGCAGTGCCGATGTGCGGGCCGCCCTGCAGGTGCTGACCGAGTGCCCGGGGCGCTGGGCGGACCTGCTGGCGGAGGTGATCCGCACGGGTGAGGGGGTGCCGGACGCGCAGCTGGCGTGGGCGGCCTGGCAGACGGTGTTCGGGCTGGGCCCGGCGGAGGAGGAGCGGGTGCAGGGGGCGCTGCTGAAGCATGTGCGCGAGGCGGGCCTGCACACCAGCTGGACCGAGCAGGACCCGTCGTACGAGGAGACGGTGGCCCGGTTCGTTGCGGCCGGTCCGTGCGGCGGGCCGGGTGAGCGGGTGGCGCGGCTGCGGGCCGCGCTGGAACCGCACATCCGCGCCAATGTGCTGGGCGCCGCGCTGCTGCATCTGACGATGCCGGGCGTGCCGGACGTCTACCAGGGCACGGAGCACGAGTACCGGGCGCTGGTGGACCCGGACAACCGGCGGCCGGTGCGCTTCGACGGCACCGGGGAGGACGGCGACGGCGGACCCGGCAGCAAGGTGGCGGTCACCCGGGCGGCCCTGCGGCTGCGGGCCCGGCTCCCGGAGGTGTTCGGGGACACGGCGACGTACCAGCCGCTGCCGGCCGAGGGGCCCGCGGCGCCGCACTGCGTGGCGTTCGTCCGCTCGGGCCGGGTCCTGACGGCCGTGACCCGGCTGTCCCTGCGCCTGGCGGAGGCGGGCGGCTGGCGGGAGACCCGGCTCACCCTGCCGCCGGGCCGCTGGACGGACGTGCTGGACACCGACGGCGTCTTCGAGTCGGAGGTGCGTGCGGCGGACCTGTTCGCCGCGCTGCCGGTGGCGCTGCTGGAGCGCACCGGGGAGTGAGATCCCCCGTTTCCCCGGGGCCGGTGAGGCGTTCGGGGTGACTCCTGGTGCGCCCTTGACAGCGCCTCGTGGCCGTGGGGTACTGCGCACAACGGCGTCGCGTGGTCGGGACGGGGGGGTGAGTCTGCTGCCGGAGCTGCGCTATCCGACGGTGGCCGAACTGGTGAGCTCCGCCCACGCCCTGGCCGGTCAGCGGCCCGAGCTGTGCGTGCTGCGGCAGGTGGGTGCCTCCCGCGCGGGGCGGCCGCTGCATCTGCTGTCCCTGGGGCACGCCCGGCGGGCCGTGCTGGTGGTCGCCGGCGCGCACGCCAACGAGCCGGCCGGCGGGGGCACCCTGCTGGTGCTGGCCCGGCGGGTGCTTCAGGAACCGGAGCTGCGGGACGGCATCTCCTGGCACCTCCTGCTGTGCGCCGACCCCGACGGGGCGAGCCTGCACCGCAGCCCCGCCCCGCGCAGCCTCTACGAGTACCACCTGGGCTTCTTCCGTCCCGCGGGCCCGGAGCAGCCGGAGTGGGCGCCTTCCCTGCTGCCGCCGGACCGGCTGCCGCCCGAGACGCGGGCGCTGACCGGCGTCATCGACGAGCTCCGGCCCTACCTGCAGGTCTCCCTGCACGGCACCGATCTGGGCGGCAGCTGGGTGCAGTTGACCCGGGACGTGCCGGGGCTGGCGGAGCCGTTCGGCAAGTCCGCGGCGGAGCTGCACATCCCGGTGGAGACCAGCGCCTCGGACGCGGCGGGCTGGCCCGCCTCGGGACCCGGGGTGCATGTGCTGCCGGCGGCCGGGACGGGGCCCGCCTACCCGAGCCTGCCGGACGACGCCCGGCACAGCACCTGGTACCACGCGCACCGGTACGGCGGGATGACCGCGGTGGTGGAGGTGCCGATGTGGGCGGGCGGCGTGGTGGACGACCCGGCGCCCCATCCGGCGCCGGGCGTGGCGCTGCGGCAACTCGCGCGGCGGCTGCTGCGGGACGCCGGGGAGGTGCTGCGGGTGGTCGAGGACGTGCGGCCGCGCCCCGAGGTGGCCGTGGGCCCGCTGGCGCGCGCCGCCCTGTGGGGCCTGGAGCTGGTGCCGGGGCTGGCCGGGGATCTGACGCACCGCCCGCCCGCCGACGACAGCCGGGCGTACGTCGGCAGCGTGGACGCCTTCGCGCGCCGGGTGCCGCTGCGGGCGGCGGCGATGCTGCACCGGGCGCTGAGCGACACCGACCGGTACGCCGCGGCCCGCCTGGAGCGGCTGGTCGCCGCGTGGAGCGACGCCTTCGCGGACCGCTTCCGCGCCCGCTGGGTCCCCGTGGAGCACCAGGTCGAGCACCAGGCCCGCACAGTGGTGGCGACGGCCCTGCACGCCCGCGAGCGGGCGGCGTGACGAAGGCTCGGCACGCGTGGGACCGGGCGGTGCCCAGCGCTCGGGCGGGGACGGTGCCCGGCGCTCAGGCGGGGGTGGTACCTGGCACTCGGGCGGGGACGGTGCCCGGCACCCGGGCAGAGGCGGTGCCCGGCGCTCAGGCGGGGACGGCGCCCGGCACCCGGGCAGAGGCGGTGCCCGGCGCTCAGGCGGGGACGGCGCCCGGCACCCGGGCAGAGGCGGTGCCCG
>NZ_BAAAGU010000070.1:19132-30744 GCF_039524635.1 Streptomyces thermocarboxydovorans
GCGCTCAGGCGGGGACGGCGCCCGGCACCCGGGCAGAGGCGGTGCTCGGGCAGGGGCGGTGCCTGACCCCAGGGGGTGTCCTACCGCCCGTCCAGGGCGAAGACGGCGCCCCTCCTGGCCTCCATCGTGCAGCGATTCGGGAAGGTCTCCGTGTAGTCCACGGGGCGGCCCCGCCACTCGCCCCGGGCGTGGGCGGTCACCGGCGCGTAGACCATAGGGCAGTAGGTGTTGTCCTTCGCGGGGATGCGGTCGATGCGGCCGCCCGCCGCGGCGAGGTCCGCGCAGGCCTCGGCGGCGCGGGCGTGGCCGCCGGGCGGGTCGCAGCGCAGCAGCGCGGTGCGCGGGACGGCCGTGCGGGACTCCTGCGGGGTGACCGTGATCTGAAGTCTGCTGGTGCCGGTGTCGCCGGGCCGGACGCCGGCCGGCGGGGCATCGGCCTGCGCGGGGGTCGTGCAGGCGAGCAGGGCGGTCAGGGCCGGCAGGGCGGTCAGGGCCGGCAGGGCGCTTCGTAGCGTCGTCGGGAAGTACCTCATTCCCGGTGCATCGGCACGGCGCTGCCCGGACCCCATCCCGGCTCACCCGAACGGGAGCGTACGCGCGGGTGACGCACGGTCAGTTCGAACGCGGCGAGGACGACCCGCGCCTGGTACTCGGACTGACGTGCGACGGGGATCCAGCGGGGCGCCCACATGTCGCGGTAGTCGGCGCAGCGGGCGTCGATGAGACGGTCCAGCTCCGGCAGCACCCCGGCCGGGTCGCGTCCGGCGCTCGTCACCAGCTGGTGCAGCAGTCCCGCGGTGCGCAGCGCCAGGCGCTGCCCGGCGATGCGCAGGGCGGCGAGGCGTGCGGTGGTCATGGGCGGCAGCGGGCGGGCGGCGCTGCCGCCGTGGTCGGGGTCCCAGGCGTCGGCGAGGCCGGGGCAGACCAGGAGGTAGTCGCCCACCGGGGCGAGCAGCCGGGCCGTCTCGGGCGCGGCGGCCAGGTGCGGGCGGATCCGGGCCAGCAGCCCGGCGAGCAGCACGGTGTCCTCGCGCAGGGTGCGGCTGACGGCCCGCAGCACGGCGGGCGCGTCGGCGTGCGGGGAGGCGTCGGAGACGGCCGTCACGCCCCACATGGGTGCCTCGACGATGGCGGTGACGGTGCCGTGGCGGTGCGGATGGAACCAGGTCGACTCCACGGCCGCCTCGGTGATGGCGGCGGCCAGATCGCCGGGGTGCGGGGACGGGATGCGGTACACGGCGGGGCCGAGGCCGGGCCAGTACAGGGCGTCGTAGGCGCCGAGTTCGCGGGGGATGCCGAGGCGGGCGGCGATCGCGGCGACGCGCCCGCCGAGGCCGGGCAGGTCGCGGGTGAGCTCGACGAAGCCGCCGCCGACGTCGACGCCGTGCAGGGAGCACTGCAGCACCGGCCGGAGTTCGTCCTGGAGGGCGAGCAGGGTGCGGGTCTCGGGCAGCACCGCCGCGGCGGCACCGTCCGGCAGCCATTCGGGCTGCTCGAGGAAGCCGGGCCGGAAGAAGTGCCGGAAGTAGTGCCCGAGGGCGTACGGGCCGGTGATCCAGCGCTCGTTGCGGCGCAGCCCGTCGGGGTCGAGGCAGAGCAGCAGGTTCCAGGTGGCGTCGGCGGCCTCGGTGAGCCGCGGGTCGGCCAGGGTGCGTTCGGCCAGCCGCAGCACGGTCGTGCCGCCGACGGGTTCGTTGGCGTGCGGTCCGGCGACCACGAGGACCTGCCGGCTGCCGTGACCGATGCTCAGCAGCCACAGCGGGGTGCCCGCGCGGGAGACGCCGACGCGGCGGAGGCGAGCGGTGCGGGGATGGCGCGCGACGAGGGCGGCGGCCCGCGCGCCCAGCTCGTCGACGGTCGGATAGCGCAGGAGGGGCGGCAGGGCACACCTCCATGAAGTGCTGCCGTCTTTTCACCTGGCGTGCAGGTGTACGTACAGTCAGTCACGAAGCCCCGGGCCGCGTCAACACCGCGGAGAGCAAAGGGGAACTGACGGAGGACTGCCGGAGGACCGACGGAGGGCTGAAGGGAAGCAAGTGCCCGGCCCATCGCGGCCCGTACGGCGTTCAGTTCGCCGCGAGCCGGTAGGTGATCCGTCCAAAACCGACCTGGTCGCCCTCGCGGACGACGGCCGCGCCGATGACCCTGCGCCCGTTCACCGTGGTGCCGTTGGTGGAGCCGAGGTCCCGCAGCACCCACATGCCGCCCTGGTGGCGCAGTTCGGCGTGCACCCGGGAGACGGTCTCGTGGTTGAGGCGCAGCCCGTTGGCGGGGTCGCGGCCGATGCGCAGCGGGTGGCCGCTGGCCGGGTGCGGCAGCAGCAGCTTGGGCAGCCGCTCGGCCTGCCAGGCCCTGCGCAGCCGTACGGTGAATCCGGAGACGGCTTCGACGGTGCCGAATATCAGCCGGGACAGGCGGTTCTCGGTGGGCAGGTCGGCGGTGAGCGCGGCGAGCTCCTCCGGCCGGCGGGCGGCGAGCGCCAGTTCCATGCGGCGGATGAACGTGTCGTGGGAGAGCCGGCCCATGGCGACGCCGTCCCGCAGTACCTTCAGCGCCTTGTCGCGCTCCGCGTCGGACAGCCGCGCGGGGTACGTGTTGAACTCGAAGGACGACGTCACGCAGGTGATTGTCGGTCAGGGCGGCCGGACTGTCCAGAAAACCAGGAAACGGGCGCCCGGGGAGGTGCCCGGCGAGACCCGCCGCAAAAGGGAACATTCACGAGCGGATTGATCTCTCATGCCGCAGGATGGACGGGCTGTATCACGGTGAGCAGACGAAGGGGAACCGTCCGTGCAGTTCGAGGTGTGGGCACCACAGGCCGGCCGAGTGACGCTCGAGTGCGACGGTGTCACGCGCGAGATGGAGCGCGACCCCCAGCGCGAGGGGTGGTGGCGGGCGCGAGCCGAGGCGCGGGACGGCTCCCGGTACGGCTTCTCGCTGGACGGCGGCCCGGTGCTGCCCGATCCGAGGTCGCGCCGGCAGCCGGACGGTCCGGACGGGCTGAGCGCGGTGGTGGACCACGACCGCTACGTCTGGCGCACCGAGTGGTCCGGGCGCCCGCTGCCGGGGGCGGTGCTGTACGAGCTGCATGTGGGCACCTTCACCCCCGAGGGGACCTTCGACGCGGCGGCCGAACGGCTGGACCATCTGGCCCGCCTGGGCGTCACCCATGTCGAGCTGATGCCGGTGTGCCCCTTCCCCGGCCGGCACGGCTGGGGGTACGAGGGGGTGTCGCTGTGGGCGGTGCACGAGCCGTACGGCGGTCCCGAGGGACTGAAACGGTTCGTCGACGCGGCGCACGCCAAGGGGCTGGGGGTCGTCCTCGACGTGGTGCACAACCATCTGGGGCCGTCCGGCAACTATCTGCCGCAGTTCGGCCCGTACTTCACGGACACTCACCAGACGCCGTGGGGGTCGGCCGTGAACCTGGACGCGCCCGGCTCGGACGAGGTGCGGGCGTATCTGGTGCAGAGCGCGCTGGCCTGGCTGCGGGACTACCGGATCGACGGGCTGCGGCTGGACGCGGTGCACGCGCTGGTGGACACCCGCGCCCGGCACTTCCTGCAGGAGCTGTCGGAGGCGGTGGACGCGCTGGCGGCGGACACCGGCCGGCCGCTGTTCCTGATCGCCGAGTCGGATCTGAACGACCCGCGCATGATCACGCCCCGTGAGGAGGGCGGCTTCGGCATGCAGGCGCAGTGGAACGACGACTTCCACCACGCCCTGCACGCCGCGCTGACCGGTGAGTCGCAGGGCTACTACGCGGACTTCGCCCGCGCCCCGCTGGCCGCCGTGGCCAAGACGCTCACCGGGGGCTTCTTCCACGACGGGACGTACTCCACCTTCCGCGGCCGCAGTCACGGCCGGCCGCTGGACCGCACCCGGGTGGCGGGGCACCGGCTGCTCGGCTACAGCCAGACCCACGACCAGGTCGGCAACCGCGCCCAGGGGGACCGGCTGTCGGCGCTGGTCTCCCCCGGGCTGCTGGCGTGCGCGGCGACGCTGGTGCTGACCGCGCCGTTCACGCCGATGCTGTTCATGGGCGAGGAGTGGGCGGCGAGCACGCCCTGGCAGTTCTTCACCGACCACACCGATCCCGAGCTCGCCAGGTCGGTACGGGACGGCAGGCGGCGGGAGTTCGCGGCGCACGGCTGGGCCGAGGAGGACGTGCCCGACCCGCAGGACCCGGTGACCCGGGAGCGTTCCTGCCTCGACTGGTCGGAGCCGGAACGCGAGCCGCACGCCCGCATGCTGGACTGGTACCGGCGGCTGATCGCGCTGCGTCACGAGCAGCCCGACCTGACCGACCCGGACCTGGCGGACACCAAGGTCGCCTATGACGAGGAGGACCGCTGGCTGGCGTTCCGCCGCGGCGACATCCGCGTGGCGGTCAACCTCTCCCCCGCCCCGGCCGCCATCCCGCTCGGCGCCCCGACCGCCCGGATCCTCGCGGCCTGGGAGCCGGTCGAGGCGCCGGGCGCGGACGGTGTGCTGCATCTGCCCGGGGAGTCGGCGGTGGTGCTGCTCCAGGAGTGAGCCGGGCCGCGGCCTCCGGGAGGACTCGGGTCAGACCCGTTCCAGGGGCCGGTGCGGCTCTGCCGGGAGCTTCACTTTGATCGTGTCGCCGGGGCGGACCACGCCGCCCTGGCGCACCACGCTCATGATCCCGGCCTTGCGGACCAGGTTGCCGTCCGCGTCCCGGCCGACGACCTGCTTGAGCAGCCCCTCCTGGAAGGCGTCGATCTGCACACAGGGGTTGCGCAGCCCGGTGACCTCCACGACCGCCTCCGCGCCGATGTGCAGCAGGGTGCCGGTCGGCAGGGCGAGCAGGTCGATGCCGCGGGTGGTGATGTTCTCGCCGAGGTCGCCGGGCCTCACCTCGAAGCCGGCGCGAGCTACTTCCGCGAAGAGTTCCTCGTGGATGAGGTGGACCTGACGCAGGTTCGGCTGGGTGGGGTCCTGCGCGATGCGCGAGCGGTGCTTGACCGTCGTCCCGGCGTGCACATCGCCCTCGACACCGAGTCCGGCGAGCAGGGTGATGCTCTCCCGGTTGGGCTTGGTGAACGAGTACTCCCCGTTGCTGCTGACCGCGGTCACTGTCCCGCTCATGGTGCGAGCCCCCTCCTCGGCGTCCGGGATCTCCAACCACCCTACGGGACCGGCCGGTTCAGGTGCGGCGGCGCGACCGGCGGGCGCTGTGGCTGTCCGCGATGTGGGCGGTGAGGGCGATCGAGGCGGTGGCGCGGTCGTAGGAGAGCTGCGCCACGCGGGCGTAGAGACAGTCGATGATCAGCAGCACCGAGTGGCGGGCGCCGAATCCGCCGTGCCGGAAGCTCGTCTCGCCGGAGGTGGAGACGAGGTGGATCGACGCGGCCTGGGCGGCGGGCGAGCGGGGGTCGGAGGTGATGGCGACGGTCGTCGCGCCGCGCTCGGCGGCCAGCCGCAGCGGGCCCAGCACCTCGCGGGTGTTGCCCGAGTGCGACAGCGCCACGGCCACGTCGGCGGGCGTGAGCAGGGACGCCGAGGTCTCCGCCGCGTGCACCTCGGTCCAGCCCCGGGCCGGGCAGCCGATGCCGAAGAGCCGGGCCTCCGCCTCCCGGGCCAGCACTCCGGAGGCGCCCACTCCGTAGAAGTCGATCCGGCGGGCCTTCACCAGGGCGTGCGCCGCCCGGTCCAGCGCCTCGCGGTCCAGGCGCTCGGCAGTCGCGCGCAGCGCCCGCAGATCCGCCTGCGCGATGACCTCGATGACGTGGTCCAGGCCGTCGTCGGGCCCGATGTCGGGTCCCAGGGGCCGGTCCCGCGCCGGGGACTCCTGCGTGAGGTGCCCCTGCTCCTTGGCGAGTTCGAGCAGCAGCGCCTGGTAGGAGTCGAGGCCGAGGGCCTGGCAGAAGCGGGTGACCGTGGCCTGGGAGGTGCCGGTGCGGCGGCCGAGGTCGGCGGCCGAGGTGTGGGCGAGCGCGGCCGGGTCGGCGAGGACGTGCTCGGCGACCTTGCGCAGCGAGGCGGTCAGCCGGGGCAGTTCGGACTGGATCAGCGCGGTGATCACGGCGGGCTCGCTCGATTCGTCGGGTGGGCGGCAGCAGGGGCAGGCGGGTGCCGCGGATGACTTCGGCCGACGCGCCGCCCGTGCCCGGCCTCTTGCCAGGCCGCGATTCTATCAACCACCATTCAGTGTGCTCGATGAATCATCGAAACAGCCGGAACAGCCGGCGGTACAGCCGGAACAGCCGGAACAGCCGCAGCCGGTACAGCCGGAACAGTCCACGCCGCTGCTGCTCGGCGTCGACGCCGGAGGCACCCGTACCCGCGCGTACTGCGCCGACCCGACGGGCCGGGTGATCGGCACGGGCACCGGCGGTCCCGGGAACGCGCTCGGCGTGCGCCCGGCCGATCTGGTGCGGCACTTTAGCGACGCCATCGGCGCCGCCGTGCCGGAGGGCCTGCGCGCCAGGGTGACGGCGGTGGCGGGAGGCTTCGCGGGCGGCGGCCCCGGGCGCGGCCGGGACAACGCGACCGCCTGTCTGGCCGAAGCGTTGGCAACCGTGGGGATCGAGGCCGCCGCCGTGGAGGTGTACGGCGACTGCGAGATCGCGTTCGCCTCAGGCCCCGGGGCGCCCGCGGACGGACTGGTCCTGATCGCGGGGACCGGCTCGACCGCTGCGCGGGTGGCCGGGCGGCGCGCCGTGCGCCTGGTGGACGGGCACGGCTGGCTGACCGGCGACGAGGGCAGCGGCTTCTGGCTGGGCCGCGAGGCCCTGCGGGCTGCCGTACGGGCCCTGGACGGACGCGGCCCGCGGGGTCCGCTGGTGGAGCGCGTACTGGCACAGGTGGCTCCGGAACACCGCCTGGACGACCGGCCCTCGCCGCTCGCGCTCATCCGGCTGCGGGACGCCGTCGCCGACTGGACCTACTCCAGGCCGCCGGTCGCCCTGGCCGCTCTGTGCCCCCTGGTGACCGGCGCGGCGGACGGCGGGGATCCGGCCGCCCGCGCGCTCCTCGACCGGGCGGCCGGCGAACTCGCCGAGAAGGTGGCCGCGTTGGAACCCCGGCCCGGCGAACTCCTGGTCACCACCGGCGGTCTGCTCGCACCGGGAGGACCGCTGGCGGACCGGCTGGCCGCACGCCTCGCGCCGACGGGCCTGCGGATCGAGGCGGTCCCGGACGGCGGGGCGGGAGCCGTGGCACTGGCCGGGCTCTTGACGCGCCGAGGCCACTGATTCATCGTTTCAAGCAAGCCGCACGATACTGAATCATTCAACCGTCATTCAACCGATCACTGCGACCAGTGAAGGTGAGTCTCCATGACCGACCCGCAGATCAGCGCGAGCGTCTTCGCCGACCGGGCGCGTACCTCGCTGGACGCCGCGATCGAGGCGAACAAGGCAGCGGTGGCGTCGGCGGCCCGGCTGTTCGCGGACTGCGTGGCGGCGGACGGGGTGATCCACGCCTTCGGCACCGGCCACTCGCAGGCCACCGCACTGGAGATCTGCGGGCGCGCGGGCGGTCTGGTCCCGACCAACCGCATCGGTCTCGCCGACCTCGTGCTCCGGGGCGGCGAGGACCGCGCCGTGCTGTCGGACCCGCTGCTGGAACGCAGGCCGGGGCTCGCCGCCCGCCTCTACGAGCTGAGCACCCCGCGCCCCCAGGACCTGTTCGTGATCATCTCGAACTCGGGGGTCAACAACTCCATCGTCGACATGGCGCAGTTGGTGACCGGCAAGGGGCACCGGCTGGTGGCGCTCACCTCGCTGGAACACACCCGGTCGGTGCCCGCGCTGCACCCCAGCGGGCGCCGGCTCGCCGACCTGGCCGACGTGGTGCTGGACAACGGTGCGCCCGCGGGGGACGCGCTGCTGCCGCTGCCGGAGGGAGGCGCCCTGTGCGGGGTGTCCACCATCGTCTCCACGACACTGGTGCAGATGGTGGTGGCCGAGAGCGTGGCCCTGCTGATGGCCGAAGGGCACGACGTCCCCGTCTACATCTCCGCCAATCTGCCGGGCGGCTTCGAGCGCAACGCCGTCCTGGAGGCGCGCTATGAGGGCCGGCTGCACCGGGGCGGCTTCTGACGGACGGACGGCGTCGAGGCCGGAAGCCGGCTGAGGGACCCGGACGGCGTGCTGACGGACCTGCCAAGAGCGGGAGAGCAGGAGAGCAGGAAACAGCCTAGAGCGCCTCGTCCTCCTTGCGCAGGTCGGTGACGCGTTCCAGGAGGATCGGCTCCCAGGCGCGGTGCAGCCGCGTCCGCAGCAGGGGCAGCGGGGTGGGATCGCTGCCGGTGATCCCCTCGGCGAGGTGCAGCACGGCGTCGCAGCGGGCCAGCCACAGGCCGCGCAGGCAGGGCCGGGCACCGTAGCCGGCGAGGGTCGCGGCCCGCACGGCGGCGGGCGCACCCACTGCGAGGGCGAGGCCCGCGATGTCCTCGGCCGGGTCGCCGAGCACGGCCGCGCCCCAGCCGAGGACGCCGCGCACCCGGCCGTCGGCGCTGACCACGAGGTTCTCGCCGGTGAGGGCGTGGTGGACGAGGACCACCCCGCCGGGCTGGGCGGCGAGCTGGGCGGCGGCGGGCGGGGCGAGCTGGTCGAGCCGGCCGGAGTCGAACTCGTCGGCCTCGTCGAGCCGTCCGGCGGCCTGGACGGCGGCGCGGCGCAGCACCTCCAGCGAGCGCGGCGCGATCCGCGGCACGCCGAGGGTGTCCGCCTGCCGCAGCGGCACCTCCCGGAGGCCGGAGAGGAGTCCGGCCAGGTCGGTCTCGCCGACGGCGGAGACGTCGTGATCCTCGGCCGAACCGCCGGGCACCCGCGTGTCCAGGGTGCAGACCAGCTGCGGGGCCCACTCGCCGTGCGCCACGCTCACCGGCAGCGCGATCCGGACGTGCGGGCGCACCAGGTCCCGCAGCCGCATCTCGCGGCGCAGCCGGATGCTCGCCTCGCGGTCGGGGGCGAGGCGCAGCACATGGCGGGTGCCGACCCACCAGGTGGTGGCCCCCTCACCGCCGCCGACGGGCCGCACCTCGGGTTCTGCCGTCTGCCCGCCGGTGCCGCCGCGGGGGCCGCCCCTGCCGGTCCGGGCCGCCCGGCTGTCCTGCAGCAGGGTGCGGACCAGCTGTCTGACGGTGTCCGCGGTGGGTGTCGGTGCCTGGGTCATCGATCGCGCCGTTGTCGTTCCGGGAGTCGGGAGGTGCTCGGACGGGGTCGTGGTCATCGCCCTACTCCACTATGACCATCTCACGGGTGGTGTTGTTCAGGCGCCGGCCGCCGTCCTCGGTCACCGTCACGATGTCCTCGATGCGGACGCCGAACCGGCCGGGCAGGTAGATGCCGGGTTCCACGGAGAAGCACATGCCGGGCACGAGGGGCTGCTCCTCGCCCTCGATCATGTAGGGCGGCTCGTGGGTGGTGACGCCGATGCCGTGCCCGGTGCGGTGGATGAAGTACTCGCCATAGCCGGCGTCGGCGATCACGGCGCGGGCGGCGCGGTCGACGTCCTGGCAGGCGGCGCCGGGGCGCACCGCCCGGAAGCCCGCCTCCTGCGCCTCGCGCACGATGTCGTGCACCCGGCGTTCCTCATCGGTGGGTTCGCCGACGTGCACGGTGCGGGAGGTGTCGGAGCCGTAGCCGTCCTTCAGGCCGCCGAAGTCCAGGACGACCATGTCGCCGTGCTCGATGACCCGGTCGCCGATCTCGTGGTGCGGGTTGGCGCCGTTCGGGCCGGAGGCGACGATTGTGAAGTCCACCTGGGAGTGCCCGAACCGGCGCAGCAGTGCGGCGAGGTCGGCGGCGACGTCCGCTTCCCGGCGGCCGGCGAAGCGCACGCCGCGGATCTCCTCGAACGCCGCGTCGGCGGCGGCGCCGGCCGCGGCCAGCAGTTCGAGCTCGGCGGCGTCCTTGACGGCGCGCAGCATCGGCAGGGCGTGGGTGAGGGAGGCGTAGGAGGCGTCCGGCAGGGCGGACTGCAGGCCCAGCAGGTGCATGGCCCAGGCGTTGTCGCTGATGCCGTAGCGGCCGTGGGCGTCGAGCAGGGCGGCGGTGACGGCGTAGGGGTCCTTGCCGTCGGTCCAGTCGCGCAGGGTCAGGGCCGGTGCTGCGGGTGCCCGGGCGGCGTCCGGCGCCTCCAGGGTGGGGACGACCAGCACGGGGTCCTGCCCGGGGGCCAGGACCAGCAAGGTCAGCCGCTCGGTCTCGGCGGTGGGGGCATAGCCGGTGAGCCACACCAGATCGGGCCCCGGGGTGACGAGCAGTCCGGAGAGCCCCGCGTCGGCGGCCGCCCGTGCGGCGCGCTCCATGCGGGCCGTGTAGTCGTCGGCGGTGAAGGGCGCGGGTGCGGTGCCGGTCATCCGGGGCCTCCCAGGGCGACAGAGGGCTACGGGCAGCATCCTGCCCGCCGGGCGGGGGCGACGCGACCCGGTTCGACGGGTTGGCCGGGTTCTCCACCTCTCGGATTAATGGTTAGATCATCTGCAACCATTATCCCGGTCCGGGGAGGCGTACGGCCGTGCTCGTACTCGCACACATCAGCGATCTGCATCTGGACGGAAGCGCCCGCGCGAGCGAGCGGGCGCGGCGGGTGCGCGACCGGCTGTGGCGGCTGCCGCGGAAGCCGGACGCGCTGCTGGTGACGGGGGACATCGCCGACCACGGCGACGAGTCCGAGTACGAGGAGGCCGCCGGGCTGCTGGGCCTGCGCGACCAGAGCGCTCCGTTCCCGGTGCTGACCTGTCCGGGCAACCACGACAGCCGCGCCCCGTACCGGAAGGCCCTGCTGGGCGTGCCGGCCGCCGAGGGCCCCGTCAACAGCGCGCATGTCACCGAGTCCGGAGCGGTGCTGATGTGCGACTCCAGCATTCCGGGCCGTGACGACGGGGAGCTGGGCGAGCTCACCCGTGCCTGGATCGAGGAGCGGCTGGACGAGCTGGGCGGTGAGCTGCCGGTGCTGCTGGCCTTCCATCACCCCCCGGTGCCGGTGCACCACCCCCTGCCGGACTCGTACATGCTGCGCGAGCCCGGCCGTCTGGCCGCGCTGATGGCGGACCGGCCGGAGATCGCCGGGCTGATCGCCGGCCACGCCCACACCCCGGCCGCCACGGTGTTCGCCGGGCGTCCGCTGGTCCTGGGGCCCGGGGTGACCTGGACCCTGCGGCTGCCCTGGGAGGGCGAGCCGGTCGCGGACCGCGACGCCCCGCCCGGCTTCGCCCTGCATGTGCTGGACGACGCCGGGCGGCTCACCAGCCACTTCCGGGTGGTCATGTGACCACGGCGGGCACAACCGTCAGCTGCTGATAGCCGCCGCTGCGGTGGCGCACCGTCAGCTTCACCTCCTTGCCGGGCCGGGCCCGGGCGACGGCGCGGGCGAGGTCGGCCGCGGTGTCGATCCGGGTCCTGCCGAAGGCGAGCAGTACGTCGCCGCGCACCAGGCCGGCCGAGAACCCCGGCCCCGGCACGTGCACCCCGACGACCAGGGCACCCGGTCTTCGGTCGTCCGCGACCTCGATGCCGAGCCGGGCGGCGACCGGTACGGCGACCGGCGCGGGGGTCGGGGACGCGGTGGGGCCCCGGGGCGGTGCGGGCGCGGCGGGCGGGCCGCCGTCCGGCTGCGGCTGCCCGGCCTGCACCAGC
>NZ_BAAAGU010000071.1:0-18398 GCF_039524635.1 Streptomyces thermocarboxydovorans
TCTGTGGGAGAGTAGGACGCCGCCGGACGATTTTTCCGGGAAACCCCGCACCTTCTGGTGCGGGGTTTTCTGCGTTTAGGGTCGAGGTATGCGCTATGACTTGGTCATCTTCGACAACGACGGTGTGCTGGTGGACAGCGAGCCGATTTCCAACCGGCACCTCGCCGCTTACCTCACCGAGCTCGGGCACCCGACCTCGTACGAGGACTCCATCCGTGACTTCATGGGGTCCGCCATGCATCGCGTGCACGAGCTGGTGGAGCAGCGGTCGGGGCGGAAGCTGCCGGAGGACTTCGACGATGTGTTCCACGCCCGGGTCTTCGCCGCGTTCGAGCGGGAGTTGCAGCCGGTGGCCGGTGTCGGGGATGTGCTCGGGAAGCTGACGGCCGACGGGGTGCGGTACTGCGTGGCCTCGTCCGGCAGCCATGAGCGGATCCGGGTCGGGCATCGGACGACCGGGCTGGACCGGTGGTTCGGGGACGAGCTGATCTTCAGCTCGCAGGATGTCGGTCGGGGCAAGCCGGCACCCGATCTCTTTCTGTACGCGGCCGAGCGGATGGGCGTCGCCCCGGAGCGGTGCGTTGTCGTCGAGGACAGCCCACTGGGCGTGCAGGCGGCCGTGGCGGCCGGGATGGATGTGTACGGGTTCACGGCGATGACGCCGCCGGAGAAGCTCGCGGGGGCCACCGGACTCTTCGCGGCGATGCGGGAGTTGCCCGAACTGCTGGTGTGATGCCCGGCAGCGGTGGGCCCATGACAATCGTCATGCCGAGATGCGGACGTTCGTTTCTACTGCGCGACCCGGCCCGGCCGGGAAGCTGAGGGCATGACGACGAACTCGGGTGTGCACAAGGGCAAGCGGCCGGCCCTCCTGCCGGTGGTTCTGGACGTGGCGGTGCCGGTCGGGACGTACTACCTGCTGAGGAGCGCCGCGGGGATGAGCGAGTTCGCCGCCCTCGCCTGGAGCAGCGTGTTCCCGGCCGTGCGCACGGGGTGGGGGCTGGTGAGGGAGCGGGCGGTGAATGCGTTCGCCGTGCTCATCCTCTTCGTCAATGTGACGTCGATGGTGCTCGGCTTCGTCTCCGGTGACGCGCGGATGATGCTGGTGCGGGAGAGCTCGGTCGGGAGCGTCATCGGTATCGGTGTGCTGGTGTCGGTGGCGCTGGGGAAGCCGATGATGACCTCGGCCATGAAGCCGTGGCTCGTCCGTGGCCAGGAGGAGCGGGAGGCGGCCTGGACGCGGCTGATGGGCGGGTCGGAGGCGTTCCGGCGGGCCGAGCGGAGGTTCTCGGTGGTGTGGGGCGCGGCGCTGCTCGGGGAGTGCGTGGTGCGGGTGATCGGGGCGTATGCGCTGCCGGTGGACACCATGGTGTGGCTGGGTACGGTGCTGATGATCGTCACGCTGGCGGGTGCGTTTCTGGTGGCCGGGGCGCTGGGTGCCGGGCCGATGGCGGCCATGCTCGCCGCGGAGGTGAAGACGCCTGGAGTGTGCGGGACGGTCACGGCTGCCGAAGGTGCCGAGGCTGCCGAGAGTTCCGAGGAACCGGAGCCTGCGGTCGTGGGCGTGGGGTGAAGGCGGGGGCGACGCCTGGGCTGAGCGCCGCCTTGAACACCGGTGAAACTGAAGGAAATTCATCTTTGGCCGGATCTACCCACCGGTACGCCGGGGCCCTACGCTCGCCGCCATGACCGATGTGCTGCGGCGCGGCAGGGCCTCGCTGGCGTTCGCTTTCCTGGTCCAGGGCGTCGCCTTCGCCCTGCTCGTGACGCGGATCCCGGCCATCCAGGACCAGTACGGGGTGTCCGACTCCCTGCTGCCCGTCTTCCTGGCCGCCGTGCCGATCCTGGCCGGTGTCGGCAGTGTGGCGACCGAGCGGGTGGTGCGGCGGGCCGCGCCGAGCCGGGTGCTGCGGTGGTCGCAGCCGGTCGTGCTGCTGTCGCTGCTGGTGGTCGGGGCGGGGGAGCAGATGGCCGTGCTGGCCGCTGCGCTGGCGGTGTTCGGGTTGGCGGTCGGTGCGCTGGACGCCTCGATGAACATGCTCGGGGTGAGTCTGCAGCGGGCCTACGGGCGCAGCATCATGCTGGGTTTCCACGCCGCCTATAGCCTGGGCGGGATCGTCGGGGCGTCGCTGGCGTGGGCCGGGGCGCACTGGCAGCTGGCGCTGTGGGTGTCGTATCTGCCGGTGGTGCTGGTGCTGATGCCGGCGGCGCTGGCGGGGAGCCGCTGGTACGTCGACGAGGAGGAGGACGGGGAACAGAAGGGGGAGGAGAACGGCGGGCTTGCGGCCGAGGGGACGGCGGCGAAGGGCTCCGGGGACGCCGGGGGTGCGGGGTTCCGGTGGCTGCTGCCGCTGTGTCTGGTGATGACCGTGGCGTACATCGGGGACTCGACGGTCTCCAACTGGAGTGCCAAGTATCTGCAGGACGTGCTGGGGAGCAGCGAGCAGCTGGCGACGGTCCCCTACAACGTCTATATGGTCACCACGCTGCTCGGGCGGGTGATCGGGGACTTCGGGGTGCGGCGGTTCGGGGCCGTGGCGGTGGTGCGGAGCGGGGCGCTGGTGGCCGCGTCGGGGTTCGCGGTGGTGGCCGGGGCGCCGGGCGCGTGGGTGGGCATGCTGGGGTTCACGCTGCTGGGGCTCGGGCTGTGCGTGCTGGTGCCGCAGACCTTCGCCGCGGCGGGCCGGCGGGCCCATGAGCTGCCCGGGCCGGGGGCCTCGGACGCGGCCATTGCGCGGCTGAACGTCTTCAACTACGTGGGATTCCTGATCGGTTCGCCCCTGGTGGGGGCGGTCGGGGAAGCCTGGAGCTACCGCGGGGCGATGCTGGTGCCGATGGTGTTGGTGCTGGTGACACTCGTCCATGGCCGGTCGTTCGTGGCTCAACCGGACCGATACGGTGGCGGGCATGAGCGGCCGCACACAGCTGATGTGGGACGAGGCAGTAACGGGCTATGACTTCGGCCGGGACCATCCGATGGACCCGGTCCGGCTCGCCCTGACCCGGAGTCTGATCGACGCCCTCGGACTCGACCGTGAGGTGGAGGTGGTCGCCGCGAAGGCGGCCGGGGAGTCGACGCTGCGGCTCGTCCACCGGCAGGACTACATCGACGCGGTCAAGGCGGCCTCGGCGGACCCGAGGGCCGCGGACACCTCGTACGGGCTCGGGACGATCGACGATCCCGCGTTCGCCGGGATGCACGAGGTGTCGGCGCTGATCGCGGGGCAGTCGGTGGGGGCGGCGGAGGCGGTGTGGCGGGGGGAGGCGCCGCACGCGGTGAACTTCGCGGGCGGGCTGCACCATGCGATGCCGGGGTCCGCGTCCGGGTTCTGTGTGTACAACGACGCGGCGCTGGCGATCGCGCGGCTGCTGGAACTGGGGGCCGAGCGGGTGGCGTATGTCGACGTCGACGTGCATCACGGGGACGGGGTGCAGGCGGCGTTCTGGGAGGATCCGCGGGTTCTGACGATCTCGCTGCACGAGGATCCGCGGACGCTGTTCCCGCAGACCGGGTGGCCGGAGGAGACCGGGGCGGGCAGGGCGGAGGGCACCGCGGTGAATGTGGCGCTGCCGGCGGGGACGGGGGACGCGGGGTGGCTGCGGGCGTTCCATGCCGTGGTGCCGGAGCTGCTGGCGGAGTTCCGGCCGCAGGTGCTGGTGACGCAGCACGGGGCGGATACGCACTTCGAGGATCCGCTGGCGCATCTGGCGGTGTCGCTGGATGCGCAGCGGGCGGTGCAGGTGGCGTGTCATGAGCTGGCGCACGAGTACGCCGGGGGGCGGTGGGTTGCGCTGGGCGGCGGGGGCTATGCGGTGGTGGAGGTCGTGCCGCGGTCGTGGGCTCATCTGGTGGGGATCGCTGCGGAGCGGGCGGTGGAGCCGGAGACGGTGATTCCTGAAGGGTGGCGGCAGGAGGTGTATGCGCGGACGCGGCAGTTGGGGCCGGTGCGGATGACTGATGGGCGGTGGCCGGTTTCGTTCGCGTCCTGGGAGGAGGGGTACGACCCGGCGGATCGGTTGGATCAGGCGGTGCTGGCGACTCGGCGGGCGGTGTTTCCGTTGCGGGGGTTGTTGGCGTAGGGGAGCTGACCGGTTCTTTGACTGGTTGCCCGGCGTGAGGGCTGGGCGGGGGTGGGTGCGCTCACCGGCGCTGGCGGGGTGCCTCCCCCACTCTCGACTGCGCTCGAGCGGGGGGACCCCCATCGCCCGCCCGTGCCTTCCTAGGCGGCACGAATGCCCGCGGCTACGTGGGCTCGGTGTACGCCGACCGTGGGTTGTTCGGGGGAACGGGACCCCGGAGGGGCCGGGGTGGGTCAGGATCGGGGGGTGGTCAGTGCTGGGGAGATTCGGGGGCATTTGGTTGCCGCTCGGCTTGCGGGGGTGGTGGCGACCACGCGGGAGGAGAGCCTGCGGAGTTATCGGCTGTTCGCGGCGCGGGATCCGCGGGTGCTGATCGGGATCGAGCCCGTGTGGTCCTGGGGGCAGCGGGAGGTCGCCGCGCTGATGGCCGAGCGGTGCGGGTCTCCGGCCGATCCGGGGCGCACCGGCGGCCAGGAGGTGATCGATCCGGAGCGAACGCTGGCCGCCCTGGACGCCTATGCGGAACGGCTCGCTGCGGCCGCGCGGCGGCGGGCCGCCGTGCTGCTGGGGACCGGGCACCCGCACCCGCTGCTCGGTTTCTACGCCGCTCTGGCAGACGCCTTGTCGGCGGCGGGATGTACCGTCCTCACCCCGGCGCAGGGTCGCTGTGTCGACATAACGACCCGGTTCGGTCTACGCACGTACAACCTCGGCTACGTACGGGGAGTCGCGCTCGTCCGCGACGGCGACCCCCAGCGCCCCGGTTGTGAGCCCGGCGCACACACGCACTCCCCTCTCCCGGTTCGTACCGCGCTGGAAGCGGCGGCCGAGGCCGGCGGGCCGCTTCCGGATCTGGTGATCGGTGATCATGGTTGGGCCTGCGCGGCAGGTCAGCTGGGGTTCGAGGTGATCGCCCTGGCCGATGTGAACGATCCGGCGCCGTTCGTCGGGCAGGCGGAGGGGTGCGTGTCCGTCGTCGTTCCGCTCGAGGACGGTGCGCGGTCCGATTACTACCTGCCGTTGACCCGCTACGTACTCAATCGGGCGTGTCTGTCACAGTAGGCCGCCGATGGGTGCACCTCTTCCCCACTCGCATCACCCGCCCCTACATTGGGGAGTGAGCACGCAGCGACGAAGAGTCACCGGAAGGGGAAGCCGGTGGCCGTCGAGTGCGGAAGGTTCAGGTGTGTCATGGCTGCAGCTGGCGAAAGGCCTCTGAACGAGGTTCAGTTCCTTACCGTGGCGGAGGTCGCCTCGGTGATGCGAGTGTCCAAGATGACCGTGTACCGCCTGGTGCACAGCGGTCATCTGCCCGCGATCCGGGTGGGGCGGTCCTTCCGCGTCCCCGAGCAAGCGGTGCACGACTATCTCCGCGAGAGCTACGTGGGGGTGGAAACCGCCTGACGGCGAGCCGGGGAGCGCCCGTCCAGGGCACCTTCGGGCCCTCCCCGGGTACCTCGATTACGACCTCAGCGCTCGGGCGGGTAGGCTAACCCCTCGAAGGTCGTGTGGGCCCATGGCGCCCAAACACACCGAGTGATGAGAAGTGAGCGAGGGTTAGTCGTGGGCTCTGTTATCAAGAAGCGGCGTAAGCGGATGGCCAAGAAGAAGCACCGCAAGCTGCTCAAGCGCACGCGCGTCCAGCGCCGCAACAAGAAGTAAGCGGCAGCGCGAAAGCGTGTCCAGTGGCCCCCCACCGCAAGCCGGTGGGGGGCCACTGTCATGGGAAGACGGGTACGCGACGGGTATGCGTTTCGGCCGCTCGTCACTTCCCGCAGTCGGAAGACACCACAGAGCGACTACTACCCGGTAGGTTGGCCCCACGGACCAGGGCGAAAGGAAGGCGCTGATCTTGGGAAAGGTCGTGCTCGTGACCGGAGTGGCCCGTCAGCTGGGGGGCCGTTTCGTCCGGCGGATCCAGCGTGACCCCGAGGTGGACCGGGTCGTCGCCGTGGACGCGGTCCCGCCCGAGCATCATCTGGGCGGCGCGGACTACGTCCAGGCCGACATCCGCCAGCCCACCATCGCCCGCGTGCTCGCCGAGTCCGGCGCCGACACGGTCGTCCATCTCGACGTCACGGGCACTCCGCTGGGCAGCGGCAGCCGGGCCGCGCTGAAGGAGACCAACGTCATCGGCACCATGCAGCTGCTCGGTGCCTGCCAGAAGTCCCCGCACGTGAAACGGCTGGTCGTGAAGTCCAGCACCAATGTCTACGGTTCGGCACCCCGCGATCCGGCGGTGTTCACCGAGACCACCCCGCCCAAGTCCCTGCCCAGCGGCGGCTTCGCCAAGGACACCGTGGAGGTCGAGGGCTATGTGCGGGGCTTCGCCCGGCGCAGGCCGGACGTGGCGGTGTGTGTGCTGCGGTTCGCCAACATCCTCGGCCCGACCGCGGACAGCCCGCTCGCCTCGTACTTCTCGCTGCCCGTGCTGCCGACCGTGCTGGGCTACGACCCGCGGCTGCAGTTCGTGCACGAGGACGATGTGATCGAGGTGCTGCGGATCGGCTCCCACGAGCCGCGGCGGGGCACGCTCAACAGCGGCACGTTCAACATCGCCGGCGACGGTGTGCTGCTGCTGTCCCAGTGCTCGCGGCGGCTGGGCCGGCCCACCGTGCCGCTGCTGCTGCCCGCGGTCACCTGGGCGAACACGGTGATGCGTACCCTGGGGATGACGGACTTCTCGCCCGAGCAGATCCGGCTGCTCACCCACGGCCGGGTGGTGGCGACGGACCAGATGCGTGACGTTCTGGGTTTCACCCCCAAGTACACGACTGCCGAAACGTTTGCGGACTTCGTGCGCAGCCGCGGGCCGGGGCTGCTTCCGCCGGAGGCCCTCGCCGCGGCTGTCGACCGGATCGCGGCGCTGCCCCTGCCGGGCAGCTCTCACCCCCCGAAGCAGAGCGCCAACTGAGGAGCGCAGCAACGATGGCGGACGCCAAGGTCATTCCGTTCGACGACGACCGGTCCCGTGGAGGATCCACGCCGCGCTCGTCGCGCCGCCGCGGTGCGTCGAGCCGCCGCGCGGGCGGGGAGCAGCCGGCGGTGGGGGAGGTCCAGCCCCTGCCGGGCGTGGCCCCCGTGCGGGACGATGATCCGGTGACCCATGAGGACGAGCGGCCCGGGAAGCAGGCCGGGGACGACGACTCCGGCGGCCTGGAGCAGCGCCTCGCGAGCGGGCTGGCGTTCCTGCGCCGCCGCCTCACCGGTGACTACGAGGTCGACGACTTCGGGTACGACGAGGAGCTCACCGACCAGGTCCTGATGTCCCTGCTCCGCCCGCTGTACGAGAAGTACTTCCGGGTGGAGGTGAAGGGCACCGAGAACATCCCGGCCGAGGGCGGCGCGCTGATCGTCGCCAACCACTCCGGGACGGTGCCGATGGACGGCCTGATGATGCAGGTCGCCGTGCACGACAAGCATCCGGCCGGCCGTCATCTGCGGCTGCTGGCGGCGGATCTGGTGTTCGTGCTGCCGGTGGTCAACGAGCTGGCCCGCAAGCTGGGCCACACCCTGGCCTGCGCGGAGGACGCCTCCCGGCTGCTGGAGCAGGGGGAGCTGGTCGGGGTGATGCCGGAGGGCTTCAAGGGCATCGGCAAGCCCTTCGCCGACCGCTACAAGCTGCAACGCTTCGGCAGGGGCGGCTTCGTCTCCACGGCGCTGCGGGCGCGCACTCCGATCGTGCCGTGCTCGATCGTCGGCGCGGAGGAGATCTACCCGATGATCGGCAACGCCAAGACCCTCGCGAGGCTGCTGGGGCTGCCGTACTTCCCGCTGACGCCGACCTTCCCGTGGCTGGGGCCGCTGGGTGCGATCCCGCTGCCGACGAAGTGGACGATCCAGTTCGGTGAGCCGATCCCGACGGACGGGTATCCGCCGGAGGCGGCGGAGGATCCGATGCTGATGTTCAACCTGACCGATCAGGTGCGCGAACAGATTCAGCACACGCTGTACAAGCTGCTGGTGCAGCGGCGGTCGGTGTTCTTCTGAGCGGCTGACCGGCTGAGCGGTTGAGCGGCTGACCGGTTGAGCGAATCGGGCGGCCGTCAGCGCGGCTCTTCCGGCCGTCTGCGCACGCGGCGGGGCGCCCTCCCGGATGGGGATCGGGAGGGCGCCCCGTGCGGCTGTACGGTGCCCCGCAGCCCTGCTCGGGCCCCCTTTGGTCTGGTCGCTCTGCTCGGGTCCTGCTCGGCCCTACTCCGCGTCCTCGCCTTCGATGCCGAGGCCCGGGAGCAGGCCGGGCAGCAGCGGCGGGAGGGTGACGTCGGGCTTGTCGGGCCGGGTGAGGCCGTCGGTGATGGGCGGCGAGCTCTTGCTGCCGCTGCTCTCCTTGGGCGGGTCGAGCAGGCCGCCGGTGTTGCCGCCGAGCAGGCCGTCGTTCTCCTTGCCGGAGTCGGCGGAGCTGCTGGGGCCCTCGCTGCCGGAGCCGCGCTCCTCGGCGGTGCCGCCGGTGCTGCCGGGCGCCTTGGAGGCGCCGCCGGGGCTCGAGGAGTCGCTGGGCGCGGTTCCCGAGCCGTGCTGCTTGCCGTCGCCCCCGCCCTTGCGGGCCGGGGACTCGGGGAGCATGGACTGCAGCGGGGCGACGTCCTCGTCTATGGCGTCGAAGACGGAGTTGACCTGTTCGCTGACGTCCCCGAGCTGCAGGGGCAGGCGCTGGCGCAGGTTGCCCCACAGCTCGCGGTGCGACTGGGAGAAGGAGGAGAGCGCCTGCATGGGGGCCAGCGAGTCGGGGTTGCGCTGGTAGGCCTCGCGCAGCAGGCGGTGGCCCTCGGAGGCGTCGTGCCGCATGTTGGACAGGGCGTGGCGGACCTCGGTGAGGGACTCGTGGTCGAGGGGGCCGCTGCGGCCGCGTTCCATCAGGCGGCGGGCCTCGCTCAGACGGGTGGAGGCGTGGTCGAGGTAGACCTGGCCGCGCTCGTCGTTGCCGTCGGCGAAGGTGAGTTTGACGTCCTCGATGCCGCGCTTGAGTCCGTAGAGGGTGTCGCCGGGCAGGGCGTCGGAGCTGGCGGCGGCGACTCCGCCGAGGGCGCCCGCGGCGACGCCGACGCCGATGCCGCCGGCGGTGAGGCCCTTGGCGAGCCGGGAGCGGGGACGGAGCCTGCTCAGAGCCGTCGCCCGGTGGGCGCCGTGGGCGCGGCGCCCGCGTTGCCCGGGTACGGGCGGGTCAGCCGTGCCGCCCGCCGTGCCCTCGCGCAGCATGGCTTCGAAGGCGGCCACCAGCTGGGCGCGCTGGACGGTCTTGACCTCCGGGTCCAGCTCCGGCCTGGGCAGTGCGCGGAGCTCGCCGGCGAGTTCGAGCAGTCGCGTCTGCTCGGTCTCCGCGGCGATCGGTGCCGGTCCTTCGGACTGCTCGGCCGCCGTGCCCCGGTCGGTCTGCTCCTCCAGGGCCTGGGCGAAGGCGCTCGCCCGCCGGTGCGCCGATACATTCGCGATCACTGGCGGCACCTCCTCTCGTCATGACGGTCGACTCCCCAGGGGGTCCTGAGGGTTCCCGCAGCTGACCACTTGCACACGATCGGGTGATCGAAGTTGGTCAGGGGGTGACCACAGGGAGCCTGCATCCCGCACAACGAGCGGTGCGGCACTTGGGTTACGGACGCCGGGGGATCCGTTGATGAAGTCAACGCGGCCTCACGGAACGTGAGTTGCGGGTCGCCGAGCGTGCCCGGATCAGCGGGCGTCGTCCGGCAGGAGCCGGGCGAGGGTGCGCACCGCCCGGTACTGGAGCGTCTTGATGGCGCCCTCGTTCTTGCCCATCACCCGGGCGGTCTCGGCCACCGACAGACCCTGCAGGAAGCGCAGCGTGACGCACTCCTGCTGCTGGGGATTGAGGCGGCGCACGGCGTCCAGCAGGGCGGCGTTGGACAGGGACTCCAGGACCGAGTCCTCCGGGGAGCGCTCGACCTCGTTGGCGTCGAGCATCTCGCCGGTGGTGACCTCCAGGCGGAAGCGGCTGGACTTGAAGTGGTCGGCGACCAGGTTGCGGGCGATGGTGACGAGCCAGGCGCCGAAGTCGCGCCCCTGCCAGGTGAAGGTGCCGATCCTGCGCAGGGCCCGCAGAAAGGTCTCGCTGGTGAGGTCCTCGGCGGTCGCCTTGCCTCCCACGCGGTAGTAGATGTACCGGTACACGGTGTCGCTGTACTGGTCGTAGAGGCGCCCGAAGGCGTCGGCCTCGCCGGCCTGGGCGCGCTCGACCAGGTCCATCATCCGGGCGCTGTCGCTGTCCGCGGCGGGCCGGCGTGCGGTGGCCGCGCCCGAGGAGCGCCCGCGTCTGCCGACCGCGGCACTGCCTTCGGCGAGGGCGTAGCAGGGGCCGACGGGTGCGGTGGCGAAGGCGGGGACGGCGTACGCGGTGGGGACGAAGCCGCGCAACAGGTCTCGGGCCGTTGCGACCGTCGCGCGCAGCGTAGCCAGGCCCGAGGCGTCAACCCCGACGTGTGGGTACACGGGACTCCCAGAGGCAGAGCTTCCATCACATGCACTTCGGAACCTTTCACCCGTCGTAGCGACGGAGAGGTGCCGGTTTGCGTCTGAGGAGAATAACGCTTCGTACAGGCGCTGCTACACCGAGTTGCTCAAATCATCGATTACGTCGCTTCTGTAGTCGGTTGACGCCCTGTCAGGTGCCGGAGAGTGACCATTTGTTGACCGGATTGCTTCGTTTTCCGGGTTCATGTAGGGCGAGTTGTGGCCGTGTGCAGCCAACAGGGCTGAACAGGCGGGTTGCGGGGTAAGACGCGGGGATTGGTCGCGTGGCGTACTGGACGACCCGCTCCGGTCGACCCCGCGCTCCCCGAACCCCGGCGCGGTCCGGACAAGGTGCGGCGGCGCAAGGCGGCGGAGCGGGCCCGGGCGCGGGAGAAGGCGTGGGCGAAGGAGCAGGAGCGCGCGGCGCTGCGGGAGCGGGAACAGGAGCGGGCGCGGGCGCGGGAGGAGCCGTACCAGCGGCTGCCGGTCCGGGCCGCCGAGGACGGACGGCGCCGGGAGCGGGCCGGGCAGCGGGCGCCGGAGCTGGTGGCGAGTGCGGGGCCGGATCCGGAGGTGAACACGCTCGAGATCGCCAGGCTGCTGCTGATGCGTGAGCGGGAGGTGACGCCGGAGCAGCTGCGGCGGGCGGTCCGGGTCTCGAGGAGACGTACGAGACGCGCGTCCGCGCCTTCAGGGACTCGGGCGGGCTGATGCCCTGGCCGGATGCGCCGACCCTGATCCCGGTGCTCTTCGGGCCACGCCCAGGCGACGAGTAGAGGCAGGATCGTCCGCCCGGCCGCAAAGACGAAGGCGGGGCGGCCCCGGAGTGGGGGCGCCCCGCCTTGTTGCCGGTCTCGGACCGGTCAGGTCGTGGAGCGGCGGCGGCGGGAGCCCGGGCGGCGTTCGCTCGGGCGGGTCACCGGGTCGCCGGCCTCCAGCGCGGCCAGGCGGCGCCGGGCGCCGAAGTCGGCCAGCGCCTCCGCCAGCTTGTGGACGGACGGCTCGGGGGCCATCACGTCCACCCGCAGGCCGTGCTCCTCGGCCGTCTTCGCGGTGGCCGGGCCGATGCAGGCGATCACCGTCACGTTGTGCGGCTTGCCCGCGATGCCGACCAGGTTGCGGACCGTGGAGGAGGAGGTGAACAGGACCGCGTCGAAGCCGCCGCCCTTGATCGCCTCGCGGGTCTCCGCCGGGGGCGGCGAGGCGCGGACCGTGCGGTAGGCGGTGACGTCGTCGACCTCCCAGCCCAGCTCGATCAGGCCGGCCACCAGCGTCTCGGTGGCGATGTCGGCGCGGGGCAGGAAGACACGGTCGATCGGGTCGAACACCGGGTCGTAGGGCGGCCAGTCCTCCAGGAGGCCCGCCGCCGACTGCTCGCCGCTCGGCACCAGGTCCGGCTTGACGCCGAAGGCGACCAGCGCGGCCGCCGTCTGCTCGCCGACCGCGGCCACCTTGATGCCGGCGAAGGCGCGGGCGTCGAGGCCGTACTCCTCGAACTTCTCCCGGACCGCCTTGACCGCGTTGACCGAGGTGAAGGCGATCCACTCGTAGCGGCCCGTCACCAGCCCCTTGACCGCCCGCTCCATCTGCTGGGGCGTGCGCGGCGGCTCGACCGCGATGGTCGGGACCTCGTGCGGCACGGCACCGTAGGACCGCAGCTGGTCGGAGAGCGACGCCGCCTGCTCCTTCGTGCGCGGCACGAGCACCTTCCAGCCGAACAGCGGCTTGGACTCGAACCACGCCAGCTGGTCGCGCTGGGCGGCGGAAGAGCGCTCACCGACCACGGCTATCACGGGCCGGCCGCCCTCCGGCGACGGCAGCACCTTCGCCTGCTTCAGCGTCTGCGCGATCGTGCCGAGGGTGGCGGTCCAGGTGCGCTGCCGGGTCGTGGTGCCCGCCACGGTGACCGTCATGGGTGTGTCGGGCTTGCGACCGGCGGACACCAGTTCGCCCGCGGTGGCGGCCACGGTGTCCAGCGTGGCCGAGACGACCACCGTGCCGTCCGAGGCGCCGATCTCCGTCCAGCAGCGGTCCGAGGCCGTGCGCGCGTCCACGAACCGGACGTCGGTGCCCTGCGCGTCGCGCAGCGGCACTCCGGCGTACGCGGGCACACCGACGGCGGCCGCGATGCCGGGGACCACCTCGAAGGGCACCCCGGCGGCGGCGCACGCCAGCATCTCCTCGGCGGCGTAGGAGTCCAGGCCGACATCGCCGGACACCGCACGCACGACCCGCCTGCCGCCCCGCGCGGCCTCCATGACAAGATGTGCGGCATCCCGCACAGCGGGGTCGCCGGCGGTTGTTGACGCGCCGTCAACAACCGTCAGCTGAGGCGTGCCTGTGCCCGTGGCGGTAGCAGCGGAGGAGTCCGCCGCGTCCGTCTGCACCTCGGCGACGCCCTGCCTGGCATGCCGGCGCACGACGTCGAGCACCTCGTGCTCGGCGACGAGGACGTCCGCGTTCGCCAGCGCCTCCACGGCGCGCAGAGTCAGCAGTCCCGGATCCCCGGGTCCGGCACCGAGGAAGGTGACGTGCCCTTGTTCCGGAGGGGCGGGAAGGGTGGTGGGGCTCAATGTGCTCGCTCCCCCATCAGACCGGCCGCGCCCTGCGCGAGCATCTCGGTGGCGAGTTCGCGACCGAGTGCCGTCGCCGCCTCGTGCGTCTCGGGCACGGGACCGGTGGTGGACAGCTGCACCAGCGTGGCACCGTCGGTCGTGCCGACAACACCCCGCAGGCGCATTTCCTTGACAATCTGCCCGTCGGCCAGGAGGTCGGCCAAGGCCCCCACGGGGGCGCTGCAACCGGCCTCCAGGGCGGCGAGCAGTGACCGCTCGGCCGTCACGGCGGCCCGGGTGAACGGGTCGTCGAGCTCGGCGAGCGCGGCGATCAGGCCCGCGTCGTCCGCGGCGCACTCGACCGCCAGTGCCCCCTGGCCGGGAGCGGGCAGTACGGCGTCGACCGAGAGGAAGTCGGTCACCTCGTCGCCGCGGCCGATCCGGTTCATGCCGGCGGCGGCCAGGACGACGGCGTCCAGCTCCCCCTTGTGCACATATCCGATCCGGGTGTCGACGTTCCCGCGGATCGGCACGGTCTCGAAGTCCAGGCCGTGGGCGCGGGCGTACGCGTTGAGCTGGGCCATGCGGCGCGGCGAACCGGTGCCGATGCGCGCCCCGCGCGGCAGGTCGGTCAGCTTCAGCGCGTCCCGGGCGACCATCACGTCCCGCGGGTCCTCGCGCGCCGGGATGGCGGCGAGAGCCAGCTCCTCGGGCTGTGCGGTCGGCAGGTCCTTCAGCGAGTGCACGGCGAAGTCGACCTCGCCGCGCATCAGCGCCTCCCGCAGCGCGGCGACGAACACGCCGGTGCCGCCTATCTGCGCCAGGTGCTCGCGGGAGACGTCGCCGTACGTGGTGATCTCCACCAGTTCCACGGGCCGTCCGGTGACCTGGCTGACCGCCTTCGCCACCTGCCCGGACTGGGCCATGGCGAGCTTGCTGCGCCGCGTCCCCAGCCGTAGTGCCTTGTCACTCATGCCGGCCTCGGTCCTTCTCGGTGGTGCTGTCCCCGGCCCGCGAGACGGACGCGACCGTCTCCGGGTCGAGATCGAACAGGGTCCGCAGCGCGTCCGCGTATCCGGCGCCGCCGGGCTCCGCGGCCAGCTGCTTGACCCGTACGGTCGGCGCGTGGAGCAGCTTGTCGACCACGCGCCGCATGGTCTGGGTGATCTCCGCGCGGTGCTTGTCGTCGAGGCCGGGCAGCCGCCCTTCCAGGCGGGCGATCTCGCCCGCCACCACGTCGGCGGCCATGGCGCGCAGCGCGACCACGGTCGGCGTGATGTGCGCGGCCCGCTGCGCCGCCCCGAACGCGGCGACCTCGTCGGAGACGATACGCCGGACCTGGTCCACATCGGCAGCCATCGGAGCGTCCGCGGACGCCTCGGCGAGCGACTCGATGTCCACCAGCCGCACCCCGGCGAGGCGGTGCACGGCGGCGTCGATGTCCCGCGGCATGGCGAGGTCCAGCAGGAACAGCACCGGCTCCGGGCGCGGCGGCTCGGCCACCGGCTCGGGGCGGCGCCGCTCGGGGATGCGGCCCGCCTTCGCCGCGGTCGCGGCCAGCGCGCCGATCAGCTCGGCGTCGGCCTCCGGGCCGCCCCGGCGGGTGTCCTGCGCGGCGGCGCCTCCGGCGACCCACGCGGCGTGCTGCTCCAGGGTGGCGGCGTCCATGCCGGCCACGGCCGCCTCGCCCGCCACGGAGAAGCCGGGCTGCACGGCGGACAGGTCCAGCGGGCAGTTCTCCTCGGTGCCGACGGACGTCGGCGGCAGCAGGGTCTGCGCGGTGGGGGCGGACCCGGGTGCGGCGGGCACCGCGGTGTCCTCGCCCGCGCCCGCGCCCTCGTTCTCGTCCTCGCCGAGGCCGGCCGGCTGCTCGCCGGTGCGGCCGGCGACGCCCGCGGCGACCTCGTCGGCGGTCAGCACCAGGCCGCTGGCGCCGGTGCAGGAGACGACGACGTCGGCACGTGTCAGCTCGAACGGCACCGAGTCCATCGGGACCGCACGGGCCAGGACGTCCGTGTCGTCGCCCTCGGTGAGGATCTCCGCCAGGCGCTCGGCGCGGTCCTGGGTGCGGTTGGCGATCACGATCTCCGCGACGCCCGCCCGCGCCAGGGTCGCCGCGGCCAGCGAGGACATCGAACCGGCGCCGACGACCAGGGCCTTCTTGTCCCGAGCCCAGCCGTCCACCGGGGCGCCCGCGGCCAGCTGCTCCAGGCCGAAGGTGACCAGGGACTGCCCGGCGCGGTCGATGCCGGTCTCCGAGTGGGCGCGCTTGCCGACCCTCAGGGCCTGCTGGAACAGGTCGTTCAGCAGGCGCCCGGCGGTGTGCAGCTCCTGCGCGCGGGCCAGGGAGTCCTTGATCTGGCCGAGGATCTGGCCCTCGCCGACCACCATCGAGTCCAGCCCGCAGGCCACCGAGAACAGGTGGTGGACGGCCCGGTCCTCGTAGTGCACGTAGAGATAAGGCGTGAGCTCCTCCAGGCCGACCCCGCTGTGCTGGGCGAGCAGCGTGGACAGCTCGGCGACACCGGCGTGGAACTTGTCCACGTCGGCGTAGAGCTCGATGCGGTTGCAGGTGGCCAGTACGGCGGCCTCGGCAGCCGGTTCGGCGGCGACGGTGTCCTGCAGCAGCTTGATCTGGGCGTCCCCGCTCAGCGAGGCCCGCTCCAGCACGCTGACCGGGGCGCTGCGGTGGCTCAGTCCGACGACGAGGAGACTCATGCCGGCATCACGGCGGGTACGTCCCCGTCGGGCCCCTGGTCGGTGGCGGAGGTCCGCTTGGCGCCGTCGGCGCCGTCGGCGGCGTTGGTGGCGGCGGGGGCCGGCACACCGGCGGCCGTCCTGGCGGCGGCCTCCTCGCCGGCCTTGCGCTGCTCGTGGAAGGCGAGGATCTGCAGCTCGATGGAGAGGTCGACCTTGCGCACGTCGACGCCGTCCGGGACGGACAGCACGGTCGGCGCGAAGTTGAGGATGGAGGTGACCCCGGCGGCCACCAGCCGGTCGCAGACCTCCTGGGCGGCGCCCGCGGGGGTCGCGATCACGCCGATGTGGACGCCGTTCTCCCGGACGATCGACTCCAGCTCGTCGGAGTGCTGCACGGGGATCCCGGCGACCGGCTTCCCGGCCATCGAGGGGTCGGCGTCGATCAGCGCGGCGACCCGGAAACCGCGGGAGGCGAAGCCGCCGTAGTTGGCGAGCGCGGCGCCGAGGTTACCGATTCCTACGATCACAACCGGCCAGTCCTGGGTCAGGCCGAGTTCGCGGGAGATCTGGTACACGAGATACTCGACGTCGTACCCGACGCCCCTGGTGCCGTAGGAACCCAGGTAGGAGAAGTCCTTGCGCAGCTTCGCGGAGTTGACCCCCGCGGCCGCCGCCAGCTCCTCCGAGGAGACCGTGGGCACGGAACGCTCCGAGAGCGCGGTCAGGGCGCGGAGGTACAGCGGAAGCCTGGCGACGGTGGCCTCGGGAATCCCTCGGCTACGGGTCGCCGGTCGGTGAGTTCGGCCAGTTGCCACGGTGCTCCTGCGGGTAGAGCGGGGCTTCAGGCGGTCATACGTCCCCGGACCGCCCCGTCGACAGCAGGCTATGTCTTTGTGAACGCGTGCACAAAGATGGTGTCCGATTTGCCCGGCCAACGTGACCCGAGTCACGCGGGCCTGCCGTCTCGGCGGGGAACCGGCGCGGCACGCACAGCGTTCCTTTTCTTCTGGGGGCAAAACAGCACACTCTCCTCTGTGAATCCCGCCCCCGAGACCAAGCCGCCATCGATCCTAAGCGACAATCCGGCCACTTTGTACTGGCCGGTCAGTCGTCGCAGGTCGGCCGGGGAGGGGGCGGTCAGCCGGTGAGGGCCTTGCGGAGGCGGTCCTCGTTCACGCGCCAGAACGTGTGCTGGCGGCCGTCGACGAGCACCACGGGGATCTGCTCCCAGTACTGCGCGTGCAGATCCGGATCCTCGGTGATGTCCTTCTGCTCCCAGCGCACGCCGAGGTCGCCGCAGACCTTCTCGATCACGACCTGCGCGTCGTCGCAGAGATGACATCCCGGTTTGCGGATGAGGGTCACGAGGTGGTCCCGCTGAGTCCTGGACCGGAAGAAGGGGCTCATGCCGGCCATTGTCGCGCGCCCGCCTTAACGACCCGGACGCGTAGAGTTCACGACGTTCAAACCTCTCGACTCAGGAAACACCGAACAGACTGGCTATGCTCACGGACATGGCCGCTCTCGGATGGCTCACTCCCCGTAGGCGCTCCGCCACGGCGCGGAGCGTGTTGGCAGGCGAGGCCTCGGCGGAGGCAGCACGCAAGTCCACCACCGACGTACTCGACCGCGAAGGTGCCGGAGCCGAACCGGAGTTCCCGGTACACGGCGACGAGCGGGCCGCGGCATTCTTCGACCTGGACAACACGGTGATGCAGGGCGCGGCCCTGTTCCACTTCGGGCGCGGGCTGTACAAGCGCAAGTTCTTCGACACCCGTGAGCTGCTGCGGTTCGCCTGGCAGCAGACCTGGTTCCGGCTGGCCGGGGTCGAGGACCCCGAGCACATGCAGGAAGCCCGCGACTCCGCGCTGTCCATCGTCCAGGGGCACAAGGTCGCCGAACTGCAGGCCATCGGCGAGGAGATCTACGACGAGTACATGGCCGAGCGCATCTGGCCCGGCACCCGCGCCCTCGCCCAGGCCCACCTCGACGCCGGCCAGAAGGTGTGGCTGGTCACGGCCGCACCGGTGGAGATCGCCCAGGTCATCGCGCGGCGCCTGGGCCTGACCGGGGCGCTGGGCACGGTCGCCGAGTCCATCGACGGCGTCTACACCGGCAAGCTCGTCGGCGAGCCCCTGCACGGCCCGGCCAAGGCCGAGGCGGTGCGCGCCCTGGCCGCCGCCGAGGGCCTGGACCTCTCACGCTGCGCCGCCTACAGCGACTCCCACAACGACATCCCGATGCTGTCCCTGGTCGGCCACCCCTACGCGATCAACCCCGACAGCAAGCTCCGCAAACACGCCCGCGCCATGGACTGGCGCCTGCGCGACTACCGCACCGGCCGCAAGGCAGCCAAGGTCGGCATCCCCGCCGCCGCGGGCGTCGGCGCGGTGGCCGGCGGCACGGCCGCGGTCATCGCCGTACACCGCCGGCGCCGCTGAGCGGCAGCCCCGCACCGGGGGGTGGCGTCCGGCGGAGGCCGGGCGCCGGACGGCACCGGCGCCGCTTCCGCGTCGACTCCGCGTCGACTCCGCGCCGCTTCCGCGTCGACTCCGCGCCGCTTCCGCGTCGACTCCGCGCCGCTTCCGCGTCGAC
>NZ_BAAAGU010000071.1:18498-30599 GCF_039524635.1 Streptomyces thermocarboxydovorans
TCGACTCCGCGCCGCTTCCGCGTCGACTCCGCGCCGCTTCCGCGTCGACTCCGCGCCGCTTCCGCGTCGACTCCGCGTCGCTTCCGCGTCGACTCCGCGTCGACTCCGCGTCGACTCCGCGTCGACTCCGCGCCGACTTCGCGCCGACTCCGCGCCGACTTCGCGCCGACTCCGCGTCGGCAAATGCGGGGTGCGGGCGGGCGTAGCGTAGGCGGTATGACGACGTACGGATCCTTTCCCGGCACGCGGCCGCGGCGGCTGCGGACCACCCCCGCGATGCGTCGGATGGTCGCCGAGACCAGGCTGCACCCCGCCGACCTCATCCTCCCCGCCTTCGTCCGTGAGGGCGTGAGCGAACCGGTGCCGATCGCCTCCATGCCCGGGGTGGTGCAGCACACGCGGGACAGCCTGAAGAAGGCCGCGGCCGAGGCCGTGGCGGCCGGGGTCTCCGGGATCATGCTGTTCGGGGTGCCCGAGGAGTCGAAGAAGGACGCCGTCGGCACGCCGGGCACCGACCCCGACGGCATCCTGCAGGTGGCCTTGCGGGACGTGCGCGCCGAGGTCGGCGACGACCTGCTCGTGATGTCCGACCTGTGCCTGGACGAGACGACCGACCACGGCCACTGCGGCGTCCTCGACGAGCAGGGCCGCGTCGACAACGACGCCACTCTCGAGCGGTACGCCGAGATGGCCCGGGTGCAGGCCGAGGCGGGCGCCCATGTGGTCGGGCCCAGCGGCATGATGGACGGCCAGATCGGCGTCATCCGCGAGGCCCTCGACCGGGCCGGCCACCAGGACGTGGCGATCCTCGCCTACACCGCCAAGTACGCCTCCGCCTTCTACGGCCCCTTCCGGGAGGCCGTCGCCTCCTCGCTCAAGGGCGACCGCAAGACCTACCAGCAGGACCCGGCCAACACCCGCGAGTCCCTGCGCGAGCTGGCGCTGGATCTCGAAGAGGGCGCCGACATGGTGATGGTCAAGCCGGCCGGCCCCTACCTCGACATCCTGGCCCGCGTCGCGGACGCGGTGGACGTGCCGGTCGCCGCGTACCAGATCTCCGGCGAGTACGCGATGATCGAGGCCGCCGCGGAGAAGGGCTGGATCGAGCGCGACCGGGCGATCATGGAGGCCCTCACCGGCATCAAGCGCGCGGGCGCCCGGAACATCCTCACCTACTGGGCGACGGAGGTCGCGCAGAAGCTGCGCGCCTGAGACCGCCCGAGGGGCCGGGCGTCCGCATCGCGAAAAGAGTGCTTGTAGGACGCAGGTATTCCTTAGGCTGCGGGGACGTTCCGTCGCCGCAGCCCCGGGAGCCTCGCCATGACCGTCACCGAGCCCGCGTCCGTGCCCCTCCTCGCCGCACGAGCCCGGAACACCGGCGGTTCGCCCGTGCGGGACATCCTGGCGGTGACCGCACGCCCCGAGGTGATCAACTTCGCGGGCGGGCTGCCCGCGCCCGAGCTGTTCGACACCGACGGGATCGTGGCGGCGTACCGGGCCGTGCTCGACGAGAGACCCGCGCAGGCGCTGCAGTACTCCACCACCGAGGGCGAGCCCGCGCTGCGGGCCGCCCTCGCCGCACGCACCGGGGCCCGCGGCCTGCCCACCACCGCCGACGACCTCCTCGTCACCACCGGCTCCCAGCAGGCCCTGTCCCTGCTCGCCACCGCGCTGCTGGAACCCGGCGACACCGTGCTCGTCGAGAGCCCCTGCTACCTCGCCGCACTCCAGTCCTTCCGGCTGGCCGGAGCCCGTGTGCTGGCCGTCCCCGGGGACGAGCACGGCCTCGACCCCGAGGCACTGGACGCCCTCGTGGCCCGCGAGCAGCCCAAGCTGCTCTACCTGGTGCCGACCTTCCAGAACCCCACCGGCCGCACCCTGCCCCTGGACCGCCGGGCCGCCGTCGCCGAGGTGGCCGCGCGGCGCGGACTGTGGATCGTCGAGGACGACCCCTACGGCGAGCTGCGCTACGAGGGCGAGCGCGTGCCCTGGATCGCCTCGCTGCCCGGCGCCGAGGACCGCAGCGTGCTGCTCGGCAGCTTCTCCAAGGTCATGGCGCCCGGCCTGCGCCTGGGCTGGCTGCGCGCCCCCGCCGGGCTGCGCCGCGCCTGCACGGTCGTCAAGCAGGCCGCCGATCTGCACACCCCCACCGTCAACCAGCTCGCCGCCGCCCGCTACCTCGCCGACCACGACCTGGACGCCCACGTCCGCCGCGTCGCCGGCGAGTACGGCGCCCGCCGGGACGCCATGCTCGCCGGGCTGCCCGCCGCCCTGCCCGAGGGCTCGGTGTGGACCCGGCCCGAGGGCGGCATGTTCCTGTGGGTGCGGCTGCCCGCCCCGTACGACACCACCGCGCTGCTTCCGCAGGTGGTCCGCCACGACGTCGTCTACGTCCCCGGCGCACCCTTCTACGCCGCCGACCCCGACCGCTCCACCCTGCGGCTCTGCTTCGTCACCCAGACCCCGGACGAGATCGCGGAGGGGCTGCGCAGGCTCCGGGCCGGTCTCACGACCTAGGTTCTCCGGAAGGAGAGGCGCCCGGCGCGCGGACCGTGGCCTCGAAGCATTCGCGGGGTGCCTTCGCGGCGGGCCGGAAGCAGGCGCGGACGAGCGTGCCCGGGGTCGTCGCCGTCATCGGCGTGTAGAGGCTGAACGGGGTGCGCTTGAACCGCCCCAGCGGCCGGCAACGAGCGGCGGCCCGTCCTCGCCTCGGGGGAGAGGACGGGCCGCCCCCGTATGTCCGCAGGCCGCGCCCGCGGCCGGTGGGCCGTCCGGCGGTCAGAGGCGCTCGGGCGTCCGGATGCCCAGCAGCGCCATGCCCTGGTGCAGCGTCGCGGCGGTGACGTCGCACAGGAACAGCCGGTTGGCCACCTGCTCCGGCGAGTCCGCCTTCAGCACCGGGCACTTGTCGTAGAACGCGGTGTACAGCGACGCCAGCTGGTACAGGTACGCCGCCAGCTTGTGCGGGGCGTACTCGCGGGCCGCCTCCGCCACCGTCTCCGCGAACGCGTCCACGTGCAGGCCCAGGGCGCGCTCCGCCTCGTGCAGCGGCAGCTCCGGGTGCGCGGCCGGACGCACGTCCTCCGGAGCCTTGCGCAGGATCGACCGGATCCGGGCGTAGGCGTACTGCAGATACACCGAGGTGTCGCCGTTCAGCGAGACCATCTGGTCCAGGTCGAACTTGTAGTCCCGGTTCGCCGACGTCGACAGGTCCGCGTACTTCACCGCGCCGATGCCCACCTGCTTGCCGCGCTCGGCGATCTCCTCCTCCGACAGGTCCTGCGCCTTCTCCCGCACGACCGCCGAGGCACGCTCGATCGCCTCGTCCAGCAGATCCACCAGCCGGACCGTCTCGCCCTCACGGGTCTTGAACGGCTTGCCGTCCTTGCCGAGGACCGTGCCGAACGCCAGCTGGTACGCCTTGACGTCGTCGTTCAGCCAGCCCGCCCGGCGGGCCGTCTCGAACACCATCTTGAAGTGCAGCGACTGTCGGGCGTCCACCACGTAGATCAGGCTGTTCGCCTTCAGGTTGAACACCCGGTCCCGGATCGCCGACAGGTCCGTCGCCGCGTAGCCGAAGCCGCCGTCCGACTTCTGCACGATGAGCGGCACCGGCTTGCCGTCCGGGCCCTTGATGTCGTCGAAGAACACGCACAGCGCGCCCTCCGAGCGCACCGCGACACCCGACTCCTCCAGCAGCCGGCAGGTCTCCGCCAGCATGTCGTTGTAGCCGGACTCGCCGACGATGTCCTCGTCGCGGATCTCCATGTCCAGCTTCTCGAACACGGAGAAGAAGTAGATCTTCGACTCGTCGACGAACTTCTGCCACATCTCCAGGGTGTGCGGGTCGCCCGCCTGGAGGTCCACCACCCGGCGCCGGGCCCGCGTCCTGAAGTCCTCGTCGGAGTCGAACAGCTTGCGCGCGGCCTTGTAGAGGCGGTCGAGGTTCGACATCGCCTCCTCGCCGGTGACCTCGGCCTCCTTGTGGTCCAGCTCGTGCGGGTGCTCGTCCAGGTACTGGATGAGCATGCCGAACTGGGTGCCCCAGTCGCCGATGTGGTGGCGGCGGATCACGTTCTCGCCGGTGAACTCCAGCAGCTTCACCACCGCGTCACCGATCACCGCCGAACGCAGATGCCCGACGTGCATCTCCTTCGCCACGTTCGGCTGCGCGTAGTCGATCACCGTGGTGCCCGGCCGCTCGGCGTACGGCACGCCGAGGCGGCCCGTCTCGTCCGCGTACCGCGCGGCCAGGTTCCGGATGATCGCCTCGTCCGCGATCCTGATGTTCAGGAAGCCCGGCCCGGACACCTCGATGTCCTTGATCACATCGCCGGTGGTCACCTGCGCCACGACCTCGGCCGCCAGCCCCCGCGGATCGGCCTTCGCCTTCTTCGCCAGCGCCAGGATGCCGTTGGCCTGGAAGTCCGCCCGGTCGCTTCGTCGCAGCAGCGGGTCCGCGGCCGCCTCGGGCCGCACGGCCGAGATCGCGGACGCGAGCTGCTGCTGGACGGTGTCGCTCAGGGACGTGACCGAGGCCATAGGTAGGGGTGCCGTTCTCCTCGTGGGGATGGATAGACCCCGCCAGTATCCCACGGGGGGTAAAGCCGTTTTCCCGGGCGCGTGCCGGTCTGGGAGAATGGCCGGGTCGGTACTCGTCAGTACCTTCCATCAGCAGCAGATCCCGCTTCAGGAACTTCAGAAGAAGAGGACGTGCCGATCGTGGCTCAGAGCACCGAGACCACCGACTGGGTCTCCCGTTTCGCGGATGAGGTCATCGAGGAGTCGGAGCGCCGGGCCCCGGGCAAACCTGTCGTCGTCGCGTCCGGTCTCTCCCCCTCCGGCCCGATCCACCTCGGCAACCTGCGCGAGGTCATGACCCCGCACCTGGTCGCCGACGAGATCCGCCGCCGCGGGTACCAGGTCCGGCACCTGATCTCCTGGGACGACTACGACCGCTACCGCAAGGTGCCGGCCGGTGTCACCGGGATCGACGAGACCTGGGCCGAGCACATCGGCAAGCCCCTCACCTCCGTCCCCGCCCCCAAGGGCTCCCCCTACCCGAACTGGGCGGAGCACTTCAAGGCCGCGATGATCGGATCGCTGGGCGAGCTGGGCGTGGAGTTCGACGGGATCAGCCAGACCAAGCAGTACACCTCCGGCGCCTATCGCGAGCAGATCCTGCACGCCATGCGGCACCGCAACGAGATCGACGCCATCCTCGACCAGTACCGCACCAGGAAGGCCCCGGCGAAGAAGTCCCAGAAGCCCGTCGACGAGGCCGAGCTCGAGGCCGCCGAGGGCTCCGGCGCCGCCACCGAGGACGACGGCAGCTCCGGCTCCGCCGGCTACTTCCCGTACAAGCCGTACTGCGGCAACTGCGAGAAGGACTTCACCACCGTCACCTCCTACGACGACGACTCCACCGAGCTGACCTACGCCTGCACCGCCTGCGGCTTCTCCGAGACCGTCCGGCTCAACGAGTTCAACCGCGGCAAGCTGGTCTGGAAGGTCGACTGGCCCATGCGCTGGGCCTACGAAGGCGTGATCTTCGAGCCCAGCGGCGTCGACCACTCCTCGCCCGGCTCGTCCTACCAGGTCGGCGGGCAGATCGTCGGCATCTTCGGCGGCAAGCAGCCCATCGGCCCCATGTACGCCTTCGTCGGCATCAGCGGCATGGCCAAGATGTCCTCCTCGCGCGGCGGAGTCCCCACCCCCGCCGACGCGCTGAAGATCATGGAGCCCCAGCTGCTGCGCTGGCTCTACGCCCGCCGCAAGCCCAACCAGTCCTTCAAGGTCGCCTTCGACCAGGAGATCCAGCGCCTCTACGACGAGTGGGACCGCCTCGAGGCCAAGGTCGCCGACGGCACCGCCCTGCCCGCCGACCGCGCCGCGCACTCCCGCGCGGTGCGCACGGCCAGCGGCGAGCTGCCGGGCACGCCCCGCCCGCTGCCCTACCGCACCCTCGCCTCCGTCGCCGACATCACCGCCGGCCACGAGGACCAGGCCCTGCGCATCCTCAGCGAGCTCGACCCGTCCCGCCCGCTCACCAGCCTCGACGAGGTCCGCCCGCGCTACGACAAGGCCGAGGCGTGGATCAACACCCACGTCCCCGCCGACCAGCGCACCATCGTCCGCGAGGAACCCGACGCGGAACTGCTGAAGTCCCTCGACGAGCGCAGCCGCGAATCCATCCGGCTCCTCCTCGACGGCCTCGCCGAGCACTGGTCCCTCGACGGGCTCACCCACCTCGTCTACGGCGTCCCCAAGGTCCAGGCCGGCTTCTCCGCCGACGCCACGCCCAAGGAGCTCCCGCCGGAGATCAAGACCGCCCAGCGGGCCTTCTTCGCCCTGCTCTACCAGCTCCTCGTCGGCCGCGACACCGGCCCGCGCCTGCCCACCCTGCTGCTCGCGGTGGGCCAGGAGAAGGTGCGGTACCTGCTCGGCGAGTGAGCCACCGCGGCACCGCACACGGACACATGAGGAGGGGGCGCCCGGAATCCACCGGGCGCCCCCTCCTCGTACCCCTGCCGCCGGGCGACGCGCCTGCTCCCGCAGCCGGCCGGGCGCAGCCCGTCGGGGACCCCGCCGCGCGTCAGGCGATGTGCTCCTCCGTCAGCTCGGCGTTCAGCCGGTTCGAGAAGCGGTCCATCATGCGCTTGGCCTCCGGACCGTCCAGCGTCACGCCGTAGACCGCCTCGACGTCCGCGGCGAAACCACGCGGCGTCGGCGTCCCGTTGCCGCCCTTCACCGACTCACGGAAGAGCCGGTAGAAATCCTCCTCCGTCGGCCCGGCGGGCTCCGGCGCACCCCCGCCCTCGCCCAGCTCACGGGTACGCCCGGGCGACACCGGGATGGGGAAACTGCCGGTCTCCTCCGGACCCGGGTCCGGCGCCGGCGGCTCCTCCTGCTCCAGATACTCGTCGGCCTGCCGCTGCTCCTCCGCCCACTGGGCGTACTGCTCCGGGTCGTAGGTCGGGTCGTAGTCACCGTGGTACTCCACACTGCGCGGGTCGCGCGCGTGCAGCCACGGATTCTGGTCCATCGCCGGCTCGTACGCCGCGTCCCCGTCGTACTGGGGACCGGCGTCGTACTGCTGCGGCCCGGCGGCCTGCCGCTCCAGCTCCAGACGCTGCTCACCCGCGGGCGCCGCCGCCTGCTGCTGCGCCAACCCCATGGCACCGGCCGCCTCCGGCTGCGGCGCCGGAGGTATCAGCACCGGCTCGATGCCCGCCGCCGCCAGACCCGCCGGCGCCGTCTCCGCCAGCGGCACCCCGTACTTGGCCAGCCGCAGCGGCATCAGCGCCTCCACCGGCGCCTTGCGGCGCCACGCCCGGCCGAACCGCGACCGCAGCCGCGCCCGATAGACCAGACGCTCCTGCTCCAGCTTGATCACCTGCTCGTAGGAACGCAGCTCCCACAGCTTCATCCGGCGCCACAGCAGGAACGTCGGCACCGGCGACAGCAGCCACCGGGTCAGCCGCACGCCCTCCATGTGCCGGTCGGCCGTGATGTCCGCGATCCGCCCGATCGCATGCCGGGCCGCCTCCACCGCCACCACGAACAGCACCGGGATCACACCGTGCATCCCGACACCGAGCGGATCCGGCCACGCCGCCGCACCGTTGAACGCGATCGTCGCCGCCGTCAGCAGCCACGCCGTCTGCCGCAGCAGCGGGAACGGGATCCGGATCCACGTCAGCAGCAGATCCAGCGCCAGCAGCACACAGATGCCCGCGTCGATACCGATGGGGAAGACATAACTGAAGTCGCCGAAGCCCTTCTTCAGGGCCAGCTCACGGACGGCCGCGTACGACCCGGCGAAGCCGATACCGGCGATGATCACGGCACCGGTCACGACCACGCCGATGAGAACCCGGTGCATCCGTGTCAGCTGCAGTGGCGCGGCCACCCGTACTCCCCTCCGCATGCGTGTTCTTGCGCGCAACAGAGTGGCACATGCGTGCGGGGAACGGGTGGCCGGTTCTCGTTCAGCGAGGCGATCAGCTCGTGCCGGACGACTTCGACGACGACTTCGACGACTTGGACGACTTGGACGACGGCTTGGACGACGGCTCCGGGGACTTCCCCGCCCCCGAGGACGACTTGGAGGACGACGTGGACGACGGCTTCGACGACGACTTCGACCCGGACGGGCCGTTCGCCTCCGTCACCGAGGCCACCGCATCCTTCGCCGCCGCCTTCGCGTCCTTCATCAGATCGTCGGCGTCCGGCGTCTTGTCACCCGCCAGACCGGCACCGTTGTAGTCGAGCGTGACCACCACGTTCTCGACCCGCGCCACCACCGTCTGCTGCTTGAAGGTGCCTTCCTTCTTCTTCAGCTCGTAGCGCACCGCCGTCGCCTCGTCGCCCGTCCCCGCGACCGGCTCCGACTTCACGTCCCTGGCACCCTTGGACGCCTTGGCGTCCCGCACCTGCTTGGCGTAGTACTGCTGCGCCAGCTTGTCACCCGAACCACGCGTGACATCCGACTCGAAACGCAGCAGCGACACATTCAGCCAGCGGAACTGCGAACCCTTCACACCGTTGTTGTCGAGGCTGCTCCAGGAGCAGTTGGCCCGCGACGACACATCGTCCGAGCTGCCCTCCTTGCCCGCCTTCGCCTTCGGCACGAGCTCCTCGAGCACCTTCTCCGACAGCACCTCGCACGGCTCCGGCAGCGTCTTGAACGCCGCCGCCTGCACCGTCGGCGACGGGCTCTTCGACGTCGAGACGGTCGCACCCGCGCCCTTGTCCTTGCCCTCGCCGGAGCCGGAGTCCGAGGAGCAGCCGGCGACCAGCATCACGGGGACGGCGGCCGCGCAGACAAGAACCCGGTTCAGGCGCCTGGTCCGCTGATCACGCTGATCTCGCTGTGCTCGTCGCTGCATGGTTCCTTCACTCATGACGCTCGTGTTCCCTGCGGTCGGAACGGGGTCCGAGGGGTCACGGTACGCGGTACGCCACTCGTGTGGTCTTCCTTCGCGGGACTTGCGCGCGGTCGTGAAGAGCGCGTGGAGGGCCCTCAGCCGCTCAGCGAACCGGACAGCCCGGAGGCCAGTTTCCGCGCCCTGTCCTGCATTTCCTTGCTGTTCGGCACCACGCCGACCATCGCCGACTGCTCCGCGTACTCGACGGTCACGATCACATTGGACGTGCGGAACGCCACAGTTACCGTGCGCTGCTTCGCCGTCGAACCCGAGCTGCTCAGCTCGTCGTCCAGGTACGCCTCGTCACCCAGATCCTCAAGAACCCGCGACGGCAGACCGGAAGAGGACGACGAGGGAGACGCCCCCGACGACGAACCGGACGAAGGGGATGACTTGGGCGACTTCGCCCCTTCGTTGCCGCCGGCGTCCTCGCCGCCTTCGCCGCCCTCGTCGCCCTCGTCACCGCCGCCGGTGCTCGCCGAACCCGACTCCCCGGCCTCCGGCTCCGCCAGATCCGCCTCCGCCAGCAGCCTCGCGAACAGCCGCTCCGCCTCGCTGTCGTCGCTCACCGCGCTGTCGTAGGAGACGACCCGTTCGAATTCCACCCGCAGATGATTCGTGGCCTGCGCCGACTCCACCTTCCAACGGCAGCCCGCCTTACGGTCCGTGTCGAAGGTGACCGCCGCCTCACCCGCGTACGCCTTCTCCCGCTGCGCCTCGTCCGGCAACTGCGCGATGCCCGGCAGCAGTTCGTCCAGCAGCTTCTGGTCCACCGCGCCGCAGGGCTCCGGCAGCGCCGCGTACTTGCCCGGCTCCGCCGCCTGCGTCGCGGTGTCCGGCTCGCCCGGGTTGGAGTTGTCCGTCGTGCCCCCGCCACCGGAGCTGCCGGTGCAGCCGGCCAGCAGCGCCGCGAGGAGTGCGGCGACGCCGGCTGCGTACGCCTTCCGCTGCACGATCGGGCTCCTCTCGACGGTGGGCGCGGGCCGGTGCCCGCCGGGACGGGCGGGGTCCCCGGCTGCTTAATCGCTTGCCGCGCGGGGGCGCCGCCTGCAGACAATGTGTATCGCACGCACTGCCGTGGACGCCGGTCCGTCATCCCTTTTCATCGACCTTGGCGCCGGTTTTGCGTTTCAATCCTTTATGAACGCTTTCGGGGGAATGAGGACGTCATGTCGTACGTGGAGATGCCGGGCGCGAAGGTACCCATCCGCATGTGGACCGACCCGTCCACCGTCGAGGAGGGCGCACTCCAGCAGCTGCGCAACGTCGCCACCCTCCCGTGGATCAAGGGCCTGGCCGTCATGCCGGACGTCCACTACGGCAAGGGCGCGACGGTCGGCTCGGTCATCGCGATGCAGGGCGCGGTCTGCCCCGCCGCCGTGGGCGTGGACATCGGCTGCGGCATGTCGGCGGTGAAGACGTCCCTCACCGCGAACGACCTCCCCGGCGACCTCTCCCGCCTGCGCTCGAAGATCGAGCAGGCGATTCCGGTGGGGCGGGCCATGCACGACGACCCCGTCGACCCGGGCCGGCTGCACGGCTTCCCGACCGGTGGGTGGAACGACTTCTGGGGCCGTTTCGACGGAGTCGCGGACGCGGTGAAGTTCCGCGAGGAGCGCGCGGCGAAGCAGATCGGAACGCTCGGGTCGGGAAATCATATGATCGAACTTTGTCTCGATCAGTCGGATTCGGTCTGGCTCATGCTGCACTCCGGTTCCCGGAACATCGGGAAGGAACTCGCCGAGTATCACATCGGCGTCGCACAGAAGCTCCCGCACAACCAGGGATTGGTCGACCGTGATCTCGCGGTCTTCGTAGCGGACACCCCCCAGATGGCGGCGTACCGGAACGATCTGTACTGGGCGCAGGAGTATGCGCGGTACAACCGCGCGATCATGATGGCGCTCCTGAAGGATGTGATCCGCAGGGAGTTCAAGAAGGCGAAGCCGGTCTTCGAGCAGGAGATCTCCTGCCACCACAACTATGTGGCGGAGGAGCGCTACGACGGCATGGACCTGCTCATCACCCGCAAGGGAGCAATACGGGCGGGCTCCGGCGAGTACGGGATCATTCCTGGATCGATGGGCACGAGTTCCTACATCGTGAAGGGGCTCGGGAACGAGAAGGCCTTCAATTCGGCTTCCCACGGTGCCGGCCGACGAATGAGCCGGAATGCCGCGAAGCGGCGTTTCACCGTGCGGGACTTGGAGGAGCAGACGCGCGGGGTGGAGTGCCGTAAGGACTCCGGCGTGCTGGACGAGATTCCCGGTGCCTACAAGAACATCGATCAGGTGATGAAGCAGCAGCGCGATCTGGTCGAGGTTGTCGCGAAGCTGAAGCAGTTCGTGTGCGTCAAGGGGTGACGCAGGGCCCCCGGTGCCATCACGGGGGGCCACTGCCGTCCATTCGACTACGGCGTCACGTCGCGTCGTCGATCACTCGCGCGGCGATCGGCAACACCGCGCCCAGCGCTTCAGTCACGTGCGCCAGCACGGACGCGGCTTCGTCGCCGCTGAGTTGCCCGCCTTCGACCATGGCGGCAGCGAGCACGTGCCACGCGGCCGCAGTCTGCAGTGCTGTGATGTCGGCGATGCCGTCGAGGAGGCCGCCGGGTTCCGTCAGTGCATAAGCCGTTTTGCCCGTCGCCGTGTCGAAACCAAGTCGCCTAGGCTCGCCCATAGGACACGCTCCGTTCGTGTCTCAGCCCCAGGTGCCGACCCTTGCCCGGTCGCCCTGGGGCGCTTCATTGGCCCATCGAATATATTGCCTTGTATCGATACGTGTCTGTACGTAGCTCAAGGTGCCGAGACGCACAAGGGGGCGCACGCTGGGAGCATGGACGCTGACGCCGACATCGATCACGGGGCGCCGCTCACCCCGTACAAGCAGCTCGCCGAGATCCTGAAGGCGCGTATTCGTCGGGGTGACTGGGCTCCCGGGCGCGCCATCGACTCCGAGAATCGGCTGGTGCAGCGCTACGGGATCGCCCGGACGACCGTCCGCAGGGGGCTCATTGTCCTAGCCGACGAAGGATGGTTGTTCGCCGTACCTCAGCGCGGTTGGTTCGTGTCGGACCCGTTGCCGCCTGAGGCCGACTAGGTGTGCTGTCCCGGGACGTTGGTGACACGCGTGCTGGGTGCTTGAACGGGTGAGGGCCTTCTGGGTTCGGTG
>NZ_BAAAGU010000072.1:0-27909 GCF_039524635.1 Streptomyces thermocarboxydovorans
CCCGGCTCCAGGGCGCCGGCCCGCAGGGTGTGCCGGCCGCTGGCGCGCCGGACGCCGGCGCCGGACGTGGCCGGCGCCTGCTGCGCGGCGGTTTCGGCCTGCTCGGGCCTCGTCACGGGCGGCACACCCTCTCCTGCGAGGACCTGGACACGCTGACGCTGCCGATCGGCGACGACGGTGTGGTCATCGGCACGGACGCCGAGGGGCAGCCCGCCGTGCTGGGCCTGAACCGTCCCACGCCGTACGAGGTGGTGCTGATCGGCGGTCTGTGGACGGCGCAGGTGCTGGCGCTGCGCGCTGCGGCGACCGGTGCGCGGGTGGCCGTGGAGACGGGGCGGGCACAGGCCTGGTCCCAGATGGTGCACGCCATGGGCGGCGGGCAGAACGGGCTCGCGGTCTACGACGTCGGCCGGGTCCCGCCGCTCGGCGCGTCGGCGGGCACGCCGGTGCTGGTGGTCCGGGACTGCGGCATGCGCCCGCCGCGCGGCCGGGTGGTCTCCGGGCCCTGGCGTTCGGTGCTGACGCTGCTGCCGTATCTGAGTCCGGTCGCGCCCCGGCTGGTCCGGCAGGCGCGCCTGGTGGGTGTGCAGCGGATCTCGCCGCAGGAGGCCGCCGAACTGGGCCGGACGATGGCGCTGCCGCGGGCCGACGTGGAGACGCTGCCCACCCTCGCCGACGGCCTCACCCTGTGGTGCGCCGACCGCGACCGGCAGTACGTGATGACGCAGCCGACGGATGCGGAGATCGGCCTGCTGGGCCTGCCTCGGCGGATGGACTGACGGTTCCGCCGTACGCGGCCGGATCTCCCCCAACTGCCGGAGTCGGCAGCCCGGATCCATCAACTTCCGCACCCGGCAGGCCGGATGGACCGACGGTGCGTTGCAACGCATACTGACGGCCTTCACAGGCTTCTGCTTCAACATCGCCGCCGACTCCGCGCATGAGCGTTCGCCGAGGAGGAGGCGCGGCTGGTCCGGGACGGCCGCACCCGGCCGGACTGGCTGGTGCCGGTGTGGCGGGACGAGCACTGGCAGGTCTTCCGGGTCCGGGACGCCGTGCCGCTGGTCTCCGCCCCCGGCACGGTGGTGCGCACCGACGGAGCCGGTCTGGTGCTGCGGGTGTCCCGGCCGGGCGAGGTGACCGTGCGGGTCGCCTGGTCGCCCTGGCTGCGCAGCGACGGCGGGTGTCTGAGCCGGGCGGGCGAGTTCACCCGGCTCACGGTGTCCGCGCCGGGCGAGTACCGGATCAGCTCGGAGTACGGTCCTTCTCGGGCGCGGGCCGCTCGCTGCTGACCTCGGCCGCGGCCGTGACCGTCCGGGCGCGCGGGCCCTGCAGCAGGCAGGTCAGGGCCAGGCCGGCGCCGACGACGACCGCGCCGCCGGCCGCGTCCAGGATCCAGTGGTTGCCGGTGGCCACGATGGCGGCGCAGGTGAACAGGGGGTGGAGCAGCCCGAGCGCCTTCATCCACATCCGGGGGGCGACGATCGCGATCACCACGCCGCACCACAGGGACCAGCCGAAGTGCAGCGAGGGCATCGCCGCGTACTGGTTGGTGAGGGCGGTCAGCGTGCCGTAGTCGGGCTTTGTGAAGTCCTGCACGCCGTGCACGGTGTCGATGATGCCGAGGGTGGGCATCAGGCGCGGCGGGGCGAGCGGGTAGAGCCAGAAGCCGACCAGGGCGAGCAGGGTGGCGAAGCCGAGGCTGGTGCGGGCCCAGCGGTAGTCGACGGGGCGGCGCCAGTAGAGCAGGCCGAGGACGGTCAGCGGCACCGCGAAGTGGAACGAGGTGTAGTAGAAGTCGAAGAACTCCCGCAGCCAGCCGATCTTCACCACGGCGTGGTTGACGGCGTACTCGATGTCGAGGTGGAGGAAGCGTTCCAGGTCGAGGATCTGCTGCCCGTGCTCCTCCGCGCGGGCGCGTCCGGCGGAGATGCTGCCGCCGGTCGCGGCGAGCCGGACCTTGGCGTAGGCGGCGTAGGTGACGCGGATGAGCAGCAGCTCCAGCAGCAGGTTGGGGCGGGTGAGCACCCGGCGCAGGAACGGCAGCAGCGGCACCCAGTGGAAGCGGGCGGGGACGGGGTCGGCGTACCGGGTGGGCACCGGCGAGCGGTAGTAGGGCGAGGTGCGGGTCAGGAAGGGCACGCCGGTGGCGGCGGCCAGGGCGGCGAGCAGGACGATGTTGTCGCGCACCGGGTACAGGAACGCCATGTCCGGCAGCAGCATCCGGACGGGCAGCGTCATCACCAGGACGACGGCGACGGGCCACACCGGCCGGTCGGAGGCGCGGCGCCCGGCGCGGCCGACGACGGTGAGCAGCACCCACAGCAGCTGGTGCTGCCAGGCGGTCGGGGAGACGGCGATGACGGCGCAGCCGGTGATGCCGACGGCGAGCAGCAGCTGGCCGTCGCGGGCACAGCGCACGGCGCGGCGCAGCGCGAGCACGGCGACGGCCGCGGCGAGCAGCAGGAACAGCCCGATCTCCAGGGGGCCGTGGAGGCCGAGGCGGAGCAGGGCGCCGTGCAGGGACTGGTTGGCGAGGTCGTCGGCGGGGCCGCCGAGGCCGACGCCCGCCATGTGGTGCACCCAGTAGGTGTAGGAGTCGCGGGGCATCGCGGCCCAGGCGAGCCCGGTGAGGGCGGCGAAGGTGACGCCGGTGGAGAGGGCGGCATGCCGGCGGCCGGTGAACCACAGCAGGGGCGCGAACAGCAGCAGGGTCGGCTGGAAGGCGGCGGCGAGGCCGATGAGGGCGCCGCTGACGCGCTGCCCGTGGGCGACGAAGCAGCCGAGCAGGACGAGCAGGACGGGGATGATGCTGGTCTGGCCGAGCCACAGGGCGTTGCGCACCGGCAGGGACAGCATCAGCAGGCTGACGGCGACCGGTGCGGCGAGCAGTGCGGTGCGGCGGCCGACGGGCTGGGGCAGGGCGCGGGCGGCGACCAGGCCGAGCGCGACGACCAGCAGCAGCGAGCCGAAGGTCCAGCCCCAGCCGAGGGCCTGCTCGGCGGAGCGGGTGAGGGGTTTGAGGACCAGCCCGCCGAAGGGGGTGCCGGTGAAGCGGGTGGAGTCGTAGAGGGAGCCGCTGACGTGCAGCACGCCCTGGGGGCCCACCCAGGTCTCCAGGTCGGTGAGCCGCTCCCCGCGCGGGGTGGTCAGGACGACGGTGACCTGCCGCACCGCGAGCACGGCGGCGACCAGCCACAGCACCAGGCGCACCGCGCGCAGCCGTGCCTGGGTGCCGCCGACGGCCGTCGCCCCGAGAACCTCCGCCGGTCGCCGGCTGTGCTCAGCATTCGCCACGCCTGGTCGGCCTCCCGCCCCGGTCGCTCCACGCGCTGCGTGCGTGGAAGGTCACTCTGCGCACTCTATGAGCTCGCACCGCCCCAGAGCCAAGACGCAGACAACCCCCTCTTCACCTGACCGCTTTCTTCCTGTTGTCCGGTCGACGATAGACGCCGGGCGGTCAGGTTGCGCTCCGAGAGCGCGAGAAGGATCACATCCAAACGGGCCGGAACCCGGCCGCGAGAGGCGCTGCGTGCCTGGACACCGCGCATTTCTGTGCACCCTGCAACGATCCGCGTACCACCCGTAAAGGGACAAGCGGCGCCTATCGTCGCGTACTTGGCCCGCCCGACAGCGCCGCCGCGCGGAGCCCGTCCCTGTCCCCGTCGAAAGGTAGGCGAGCGTCGTTTTGTCGATTGCTCCTGTCGCCGCTCCCCCGTCCCCGCACAAGGCCACGCGGCCCGAGGCGCCCGGCGCCCGGGACGCCGCACCCACCGTGACCGACCCCGCGCTGGTCCGGCGCGCCGTGAAGGCGGCCGCGCTCGGCAACGCGATGGAATGGTTCGACTTCGGTGTGTACAGCTACATCGCGGTCACCCTGGGCAAGGTCTTCTTCCCGTCGGGCAACCCCACCGCCCAGCTGCTGTCCACCTTCGGCGCCTTCGCGGCGGCCTTCCTGGTGCGCCCGCTGGGCGGCATGGTGTTCGGCCCGCTGGGCGACCGCGTGGGCCGGCAGAAGGTCCTCGCCCTCACCATGATCATGATGGCCGTGGGCACCTTCGCGATCGGCCTGATCCCCTCCTACGCCGCGATCGGTGTCGGCGCCCCGATCCTGCTGCTGGCGGCCCGCCTGGTGCAGGGCTTCTCCACCGGCGGCGAGTACGCGGGTGCCTCCACGTTCATCGCCGAGTACGCCCCCGACAAGCGGCGCGGCTTCCTCGGCAGCTGGCTGGAGTTCGGCACGCTCGCCGGCTACATCGCGGGCGCGGGCCTGGTCGTCCTGATGACCGCGCTGCTGTCCTCCGACGACCTGCTCGCCTGGGGCTGGCGCATCCCGTTCCTGATCGCGGGCCCGATGGGCATCATCGGCCTGTATCTGCGGATGCGTCTGGAGGAGACCCCGGCGTTCGCCGCCGAGGTGGAGAAGGCCGAGAAGAACCGGCCGAAGGTGCCGCTGCGCGAGATGATCACCGGCCAGTGGCGGGCGCTGGTGCTGTGCATGGGCCTGGTGCTGGTGTTCAACGTCACCGACTACATGCTGCTGTCGTACATGCCGAGCTACCTGACCGGTGAGCTGCACTACGACGAGACGCACGGTCTGCTCGTGGTGCTCGGTGTGATGGCGCTGATGATGCTCGCCCAGCCGTTCGTCGGCGCGCTGACCGACCGGGTGGGCCGCCGTCCGGTGATCGCCACGGGCTGCGCCGGCTTCCTGCTGCTGTCCGTCCCGGCGCTGCTGCTGATCCGGGACGGCTCGCTGCTCGCGGTCGCCGCCGGCATGGGCGCCCTGGGTCTGCTGCTGGTGTGCTTCACCGCGGCCATGCCGTCCGCGCTGCCGGCGCTGTTCCCGACCCGGGTGCGCTACGGCTCGCTGTCGATCGGCTTCAACGTCTCGGTGTCCCTGTTCGGCGGCACCACCCCGCTGGTGGTCACCGCGCTGATCGGCGCGACCGGCGACGTGATGATGCCCGCCTACTACATGATGGCCGCGGCCGTGATCGGCGGTTTCGCGGTGTGGCGGATGGCGGAGTCGGCCGGAAGGCCGCTGCCCGGTTCTCCGCCGTCGCTCGAGGCGGGGAAACTGGAGGGCGAGGCGGCCGGGACCACCGGATCCGCCTGACCCACCGGACGAAAGGCACGGGCGCATGAGCGACGAGCAGCTCTGGCACGAGGTGGACGACTACCTCACGGCCCGCCTCGCACCAGGCGACGAGGCCCTGGACGCCGCGCTGCGGGACAGTGCGGCGGCCGGGCTGCCGTCCATCGCCGTCGCACCCAACCAAGGCAAGCTGCTTCAGCTGCTCGCCCAGGTCCAGGGCGCCCGGCACATCCTGGAGATCGGCACGCTCGGCGGCTACAGCACCATCTGGCTGGGCCGCGCGCTGCCGCCGGACGGGCGGCTGATCACCCTGGAGTACGAGCCCCGGCACGCCGAGGTCGCCACCCGCAACCTCGCCCGGGCCGGGCTGGACAAGCAGGTCGAGGTGCGGGTGGGCCCGGCGCTTCAGTCGCTGCCGCGGCTCGCCGACGAGAACCCGCCGCCCTTCGACCTGGTCTTCATCGACGCCGACAAGGCCAACAACGCCCGCTACCTGGAGTGGGCGCTCCGGCTCACCAGCACCGGCAGCCTGATCGTCCTGGACAACGTGGTGCGCGGCGGCCGGATCGCCGACCAGGACAACCACGACCCGGACGTGGAGGGCACCCGCGCCGCGCTGGAGATGATCGCCGAGCATCCGCGGCTGAGCGGTACGGCCATCCAGACGGTCGGCGTCAAGGGCCACGACGGATTCGCGCTGGCGCGGGTGCTGGCCTGAGCCCTCGGGCCAAAGCCCGCCGGGAGTGCTCCTAGAACTGGCTAGACCTCGTGGTAGAAGCCCACGTTGACGTGGTAGAAGCCCACGTTGACGCTGCGCGGGGCGGTGCGGTCGTGGATCACGATCTCGCCGTTGCCGCCCCTGGGCAGCGCGACGGTGCCGCCGTAGGCGACCGGGCCGGTGTACTCGCCGACGGTGATGCGGACCTCGGAGGACGGCTCCGGCAGGGAGCCGCGCAGCCAGGTCAGATGCCAGGTGCTGTCCTGCCCGCACTGGAACTCCAGGTGGACGCGGGAGACGAACAGCCAGTCGTCCGGGGTGACCAGCCGGCACACCGAACGGTCGCGTCCCACTCGCAGCACGGCGCCCGGCTCGCTGGGTGCGTCGGCCATCTGCATCCCGGCCGTGGCACCCTCTTCTGCCGCGGTCACGGCGGCCATGGTGAGTTCGAGCACGTGCGCTCCTCCTGTGACGATCCGGCTGGCTGAGATCCGCCGCATGATAGAACGCCCGGCTGTACTCCGTCCGGCACAATGGGTGCATGACCGAGCGCAAGCCCCCCGGCGTGAGCTTTGAGTCGTTCGCCGACAAGCAGATCCGCGACGCCGAGGCGCGCGGGGAGTTCGACCGGCTGGAAGGCGCGGGCAAGCCCCTGCCGCGCGACATCGAGACCACCTACGACGAACTGTGGTGGGTCAAGCGCAAGATGTCCCGCGAGGGCCTGTCGGTGCTGCCGCCGGCGCTGGCGCTGCGCAAGGAGGCCGAGGACGCGCTGGAGGCGGCGCTCGCGGCGCCCTCGGAGCGGCTGGTGCGGAAGATCCTCACGGAGATCAACGCGAGAATCCGCGAAATGATGTTCAAGCCGCCGCCCGGCCCCCCGCTGGGCAAGAAGCCGTATGACGTCGAGGAAGTCGTACGGCAGTGGCGGGAGCGCCGGGAGGCGGCGGGCGGCCGGGGCCTTTCGTCGCAGTCGTAGTCGTAGCGGCGGTCGCGTAGTCGTAGCCGTAGGGGCGGTCGCAGCCGGAAGGAGCGGTTCGCCCCGTTCAGACGTGCAGCAGCCGCTCGGCGAGCTGCCGGTAGTCCCGCAGGGCCAGGCGCAGCTGCTCGGTGTCGGTGGCCGCGGTGCCGCCGTCCTCACCGGTCTCGGCGGCCTGCCAGGCCCGGCGCAGCGTGCGGCGACGCTCGGTCACCGCGTGGGTGACGCGCTCGGTGAGCTCCTGGAGCAACTGGTCGGCCTCGGCCACCGCCTCGCGCGGGGTGTCGACGAACCCGGCCACGGCGTGCTGGAGCTGCGCGGTGAGCTTGTCGCTGTCGTCACGGGCGAGCAGCCTCTGCCCGGAGCCGGTGCCGTGGAGGCCGTCGCCCCGGGTGTAGTGCGCACCGCGGTCGGAGCCGGCGCCGGTGTCACGGTGGGTGTCCTCGGCCGCGGGGCGGTCGCGTTCGGCGGCCAGGCCGGCGGTGTCCGTGGCCGGGGCGTCCTGGGAGCTTCCGGACGTGGCCGGGGGCTCCGTGGACTGCGGGTGGGCGGCGACCAGCGGGCTGTCGCTGCCGTCGTCGGCGGGGGCGCCGCCGGCCGTGGGGTTCTCGGGGTGCCGGGTGGTGTCGGTCATGATTCAGCTCTCCTTCGTCTGGCGCCGGTGCAGCAGCGACGGCGTGTGCGAGCCGCGTGCGGACCGGGTCTCGTGCTCGCGTTCCGGGGCTGCGCGGTGGCGTCCGCCGTCGTGGCGGGACGGGCGCAGCAGCTCGTCGAACAGGACACGGGCCTCGACCATCGCCTCGCGCATCTCCTCGGTGCCGGCGCCGCCGTCCGCCGCGCCGTTCGCCCGCGCCCGGGTCACCCGGTGCACGCGCCGGTAGCCGTCGACGTGGTGGGCGTGGTGCACGGACAGGGCGGCGAACTGCTCCTCGTACTGGCCGCCGTCGGGGAAGCCGCGGGCGCCGGCGAGTTCGGAGATCAGCCGGTCGGCCTCGGCGAGCGCCTCCCGCGGCGACTCGACGAACCGCTCCTGGGCGGCGGTCCAGCGCGCCTCGAAGCCGTGCCGCTCGGTGGGCTCCAACTCCCGCATGCGCAGGGATCCGTGGCGCTCGACGCGGTCGGCGAGCTCCCGCTCGGCCGCCTGGGTGTCCCCGTCGTGGCGGGCGACCACCCGCTCGTACTCCGGCCCGAAGCGCCGCTCGAGGCTCATGCCGTGCCGGGGTCCGCGAGCGCGCAGGGCGACGACGGCGGCGACGGCCACGAGGACGACAGCAATCACGATCAACGCAATGATCAGTCCAGTGGACATGTATGCCTTCCGGGTTCTCGTCCCAACCGGCACTCCTGGCGAGCCGGTTCGCACAGCGGGTAGCCCCGAACGGCGTCCGCAAACAGCATGCGGGGATGACCTGGACCGTTGCCCCCGAGTCTGGACCGTTGCCCCCGAGCCGCCCGGCTCCCCGACCGCCGCCGCGCTCTGGCGCGCGTACTGCACCGAGGTCAGCGACCGCTGGTATCTGCTGCACGAGGGACGCCGGACCGACCCCCGGGAGCTGGAGCAGGAGATCGCCGCGTACGACGGTGCCGGCCTCGCGCCGCCGCGCGGGCTGCTGCTGGTCGCGCGGTACGCGGGCGAACTGGCGGGCAGCGCCGGCATCCGGCTGTCGCCGGACGGCACCACGGCCGAGCTGACCCGGGTTTTCCTGTACGAGCGGATGCGCGGCCGGGGCGGGGCGGCGCTGCTGGTGCGGGCCGCCGAGGAGGCGGCGCGGGCGCGCGGGGCCCGCCGGATGATCCTGGACACCCGCAGCGACCTGGTCGAGGCCCGCGCCCTGTACGCCCGGCTCGGCGGCACGGAGACCGAACCGCACAACGCCGACCCGTACGCCGAGCACTGTTCACCAAGCCTCTTGAGCCGCTCGGCTGAGCCCCCGGTTCCGGCGGAACCCCTTCTCGTCCCGGCCCCCCGGCCCCTTCCCGTCTCAGACCGCGCGCGTGACGGGACTCAGACCGCGCGGGTGACCGGACGCTCGCCCCGCGGGCTCTCGCCGCGCGGGCTCTCGCTGCTGGAGCCGCACAGCTCGCCGGACAGGTCGTGCACCAGCTGTACCAGGTCGGTGGGCCTCTCCGGCCCCCACCAGTCGCCGAGCAGTTCGGCCAGGGACTCCTCGCGGGCCTGCGCCAGCCGCTCGGCGACCGTCCGCCCCTCCTCGGTCAGCACCAGGTCGGGACCGCGCCGTGCCGCCAGGTGCCGGGACTCGACCTGGCGGGCGGCGTCCATCACGACGCCCAGCGGGATGGTGGTGCGCTCGGTGAGCAGCGCCGGCTCCACCGAGCCGTGCCGGCGGATCCGCAGCAGCAGCCAGCTGGACGCGGGCAGCAGGTCGTAGCCCGCGCGGGCGGTGATCTTCCGGTAGATCTCGCGGCGCCCCTCGCGCGTGCCGAGCAGGGACAGCGCGCGGCACACCTCGTCGTAGGAGGACCGCTCGACGGGGTTGCTGGCGAGGGTCTCGGTGACGTCGGGCGCGGTGACCGAGGCGCGCAGCCGGTCCTCCCGCAGGAACCAGGCCAGCACGAACCCGGCGAGCGCGACCGGCGCGGCGTACAGGAAGACGTCGGTGATGGCGACGGCGTAGGCGTGGACGGCGTCCGGGCGCAGCGCGGGCGGCAGGGCGTCGATGCCGCGCGGGTCGGCCTCCAGGGCGGCGGGGGTGACTCCGGGCGGGAGCTGGGCGCCGCGGAAGGCGGCGGCGAGTTCGTCGCCGAGCCGGGCGGCGAAGATCGTGCCGAAGATGGCGACGCCGAAGGAGGCGCCGATGGAGCGGAAGAACGTCGCGCCGGAGGTGGCGACGCCGAGGTCCTCGTAGGAGACGGCGTTCTGCACGATCAGCACCAGGACCTGCATCACCAGGCCGAGTCCGAGGCCGAAGACGAAGAAGAAGGCGCTCATCTCGCCGGTGGGGCTGTTCTCGTCGAGCTGGTGGAGCAGCACCAGCCCGAGGGTGGTGACGGCGGTGCCGGCGATCGGGAACACCTTCCAGCGGCCGGTGCGGCTGACGATCTGCCCGGAGCCGGTGGAGGCGATCAGCATGCCGGCCACCATCGGCAGCATGTGCACACCGGACATGGTGGGGGTGACGCCCTGGACCACCTGGAGGAAGGTCGGCAGATAGGTCATCGCGCCGAACATCGCGAAGCCGACGATGAAGCTGATGACGGCGGACAGCGTGAAGGTGCGGATGCGGAACAGCTTCAGCGGCAGCACCGGCTCGGCGGCCCGCCGCTCCACCGCCACGAAGGCGACGGCGAGCACCGCGCCCAGCACCGCAAGGCCCACGATCTGGGTGGAGCCCCAGGCCCAGGTGGTGCCGCCGAGGGAGGCGACCAGCACCAGGCAGGTGGCGACGGCGGCGATGAGGAAGGTGCCGAGGTAGTCGATGACGTGCCGGGTGGCGCGGCGCGGGATGTGCAGGACGGTGGCGATCACGGCGACCGCGACGACGCCGACCGGCAGGTTGATGTAGAAGACCCACCGCCAGCTCAGATGCTCGGTGAACAGCCCGCCCAGCAGCGGGCCCAGCACGCTGGTCGCGCCGAAGACCGCCCCGAACAGCCCCTGGTAGCGGCCCCGTTCGCGGGGCGGCACGAGATCGCCGACGATCGCCATGGACAGCACGATCAGACCGCCGCCGCCCAGGCCCTGCAGGGCCCGGAACGCGATCAGCTGGGCCATGTCCTGCGCGGCCCCGCACAGCGCGGAGCCGATCAGGAAGATCACGATGGCGGTCAGGAACAGCCGTCTGCGCCCGTACTGGTCGCCGAGCTTGCCCCACAGCGGAGTGGCGGCGGTCGAGGCCAGCAGATAGGCGGTGACCACCCAGGACAGGTGCTCCAGGCCGCCCAGCTCGCTGACGATGGTGGGCAGCGCGGTGGAGACGATGGTCTGGTCGAGTGCCGCGAGCAGCAGGCCGAGCAGCAGGGCGCCGATGGAGACGAGCACATCGGCGGACACCTGCTCGCCGGCGCCGCTGTCCGGCCCGGCCGGCGGTCCCGTGCCGGGCGCGGGCCGGGTGGCGCTCGCGTCCGGCGTGCCGCCGTGCGCGTCATCGGCCATGGAGACCTCCACAGAATCCTGGGTTCCTCTCCATCGTGATCGGTATGTCCCGTTATGGCCTGTCGAGTCCTGCCGGAAGTTCACATTCCGGGGGCGCGCCACGGCCGGTGTGGAGAAGATCTGCATAATCTCTGGAGTTCGCGAGGGGAGGGACGACGCGTGGAACAGCCGAGGGGGAACCCGTGCCCGGAGTGCGGCACGCCCAGAAACAGCGGCAACACCCCTTCCTGCGCCTGCACCGACCGCGCCGCCGAAGCCCTGCGCGATGCCCGGACGGCGGAGGCGGCCGCCGCCGAGGACTTCGATCCGCTGCGCATCCGGCCGTACGTGGAGCTGGACGGCCGCCCCGCGGCCGATACGCCGGACGAGGAGGCCGGCGCCTCCGGCACCCCGGCCGACGCGACCATGCCGCTGCGCGCCGTGCCCCCGGAGACCACGGCCCTCCCCACCCCGCTCGCGCCGGCCGCCGGCCGGCCCAGCCCCGACGACCTGGACCTCTTCGAGACCACACCCCCGCCGGGCGAGCCCGCCCCGGTCTCCCCCGACGACGCCGCACCCCCGCGCCGGCGCCGCGGCGCGACTCTGCTCGCGGCAGCGGGAACGGTGGTCGCCGTTGTCGGAGCCGCCGGCTGGGCGAGCGGCCTCTTCTCCTACGAGCCCCCGTCCCGCGACGAGTCCCTCCCGGACGAGACCAGGGCGAGCGTCCCCGACGTCACCCCCTCGGAGGTCTCCCCCGCCCCCGGCTCCGGCGCACCCTCAGCCTCCCCCTCCTCATCCCCGTCCGGCTCGCCCTCCGCAAGCGCGAGCACGTCCGGCTCCCCCTCCCCGTCGGCCTCCAGCGCCACCCCGTCCCCGTCCCGGACGTCCCAGTCCGCCCGCCCGTCGACCAGCGCCGCCGAGCCGGCCGAGACCGCCCAGGAGGACGACGGCGCCCGCCGCGAGGCCCCGCCCCCGGTGCTCCGCCGCGGCGACCGGGGCGAGGAGGTGGCCGAACTCCAGTCACGGCTGGCCCAGTTGCACCTCTACAACGACGAGATCCACGGCAACTTCAACCGCCGCACCGAGGAGGCCCTGCGCACCTACCAGTGGTCCCGCGGCCTCCGCGACGAACTCGGCGTCTACAGCCCCGAGACCCGGAAGCTCCTGGAGTCCGAAACCCGCGAACCCTGAAACCAACACGCCCCTATAAGGGACGCGGGGCCCCTCACAACCCCGACCGGCACCCACTCCCCAGGGGCGCGGGGAACTGCGCGCCCAGCCACAGCCCACCCGCACCTGACCACGCACCTCAGGCACCCCCCAGGGGCGCGGGGAACTGCGCGCCCAGCCACGGAACACCCGCACCCGGCAGCGCAGCTAACCGCCCCCCACCACCCCCGCGTTCACTCCCCAATGTGCAAACGAACCCCGCCGTCAACCCCCGCCTCAACCTCGACCCGCACCTGCGTAAGGTCCCGCACCACAACATCCGGCCCGTGCGCCCCGGCCCGAGGCCCGACGCCGACCACCCGCATCCCCGCGGACCGCCCCGCCGCGATGCCCGCAGCCGAGTCCTCGAACACCACACAGTCCGCCGGGTCGACCCCCAGCTCGGCCGCGCCCTTCAGGAAGCCCTCCGGATCCGGCTTGCTCGCCCCGACCGACTCGGCCGTCACCCGCACCTCGGGCATCCGCAGCCCCGCCGCCGCCATCCGGGCCGTGGACAGCGCGACGTTCGCCGACGTCACCAGCGCGTGCGGCACGCCCCGCAGGGAGGCGAGGAAGCCGCGGGCACCGGGGATCTCGACGACACCCTCGGTGTCGGCCGTCTCCTCGGCCAGCATCCGCGCGTTGTCGGCGTAGTTCTCCTCCATCGGCCGGTCCGGCAGCAGCAGCGCCATCGAGGCGTAGCCCTGCCGCCCGTGCACGACCTTCATCACCTCGTCCCCGTCGAGCCCGTTGCGCTCGGCCCAGCGGCGCCAGACGCGTTCGACGGCCGCATCGGAGTTGACGAGAGTGCCGTCCATGTCCAGCAGGAGGGCCCGGGCGGTGAGTACGGCGGTGGCCGGCATCGGCAGCTCCAGTCGCTTGAGGCGGAGGAACTCGGCGGCGCTCCCCCGGAAGGACAAGGCGGCCCCGCCCGCCGGTCAGGGAGAACGGGCGGGAGCCACTTTGTTCACCCACGGTACAAAACGATCCCGCCCCGGCGCCACCGACCTCCCCACACCCCCGGCGACGACCTCACAGCCACAGGGCGCCCAACGGCCTCACCCGGTGACCGCCTCCCAAAGACTCCACACCCCGAGCCCCAGCATCAGCAGCGCAGCAACCTGCGTGATCAGCCGCAACGGCACCCGCCTCATCAGCGCCTTGCCGCCCACGATGCCCAGCCCGGCCACCGCCCACAGCGCCAGCACCGCACCCAGCCCCACGGAGAGCGGGTCGTCGTAACGAGCAGCGAGATTCGCCGTCATGATCTGCGTCAGATCACCGAACTCGGCGACGAGGATCAGCATGAACCCGGCCCCGGAGACCTTCCAGAAGCTCTGGTTCTCCGGCTTGCGGATCTCCTCCTCGTCCTCGTCCTTCTTCATCAGCAGCATGGCCGCGCCGCCCAGGAACAGCACCCCGGTGAGCGCGTGCACGATCTGCTGCGGCAGCAGCGTCAGCACGCTGCCCGCGGCCACCGCGAGCGCGGCATGCAGCGCGAAGGCGGCGGCGACGCCGGCGAAGACGTAGGAGGCGCGGTAGCGGGTGCCCAGGACGAGACCGGCGAGCGCGGTCTTGTCGGGCAGCTCAGCGAGGAAGACGACGCCGAAGACGACGGCCGTCACGGTCAGGCTGATCAACGGTTCCTCAATCGGTCGGGGCTGCCCCACCGAGAGTGCTGTGCGACAAGCGGACACCTCGGCACGGCAGCGCACTCGGTGCCCGTACCGTGCGGCGCGGGCATGCACTGCTTGCCGAAGGTCTCGCTGGCGGGCCCGAGCACCTGAACGTGCTCGCAGGCCGCCTCCGGGCGCCGGCTCAGGCGGGCTGAGCAGTATGTCGACGGTCCGGCGAAGAGCTACTCCCCTTCTGCGCCCTCCATCGTACGGGACGCCCTCACCGGCCCTCGGGCGAGAAATTTCACAGCTCAACCACACCGCGCCCATAGACGTGTCATGAACACGTCTCTAGCTTCTTACCGGAGAGACCCCTCTCCGTCATGCGGCGTGGCGAGCATGCCCCTGCTCGTGTCTCAACGCCCCTACCCCACAAGGGAGTTCGCATGCCGAAGTTCTACGCGCGTCGACGGCTGAGCGTCCTCACCGCGCTCACCGGGCTCATAGCCTCCCTCGGGCTGTTCAACGGCCCGACCGCCTCCGCCGCCCTCCCCACCCCCATCAGCGCCTCCACCGCCCGCAGCTATCTCGCCACGCTCACTGTGGCCAGCGAGGACCGCACCGGCTACGACCGGGACCTGTTCCCGCACTGGATCACCCAGTCCGGCACCTGCAACACCCGCGAGACCGTCCTCAAGCGCGACGGCACCAACGTCGTCACCGACTCCAACTGCGCCGCCACCAGCGGCAGCTGGTACTCGCCCTACGACGGCGCCACCTGGAGCGCCGCCTCCGACGTCGACATCGACCACCTGGTGCCGCTCGCCGAGGCCTGGGACTCCGGCGCCGACTCCTGGACCACCTCGCGCCGCCAGGCCTTCGCCAACGACCTGACCCGCCCGCAACTGCTCGCCGTCACCGACAACGTCAACCAGGCCAAGGGCGACCAGGACCCGGCCACCTGGATGCCGCCGCGCTCGGCGTACCACTGCATCTACCTGCGGGCCTGGGTGCAGGTGAAGTACTACTACGACCTGTCCGTCGACTCGGCCGAGAAGTCCGCGCTGCAGAGCCGCCTGGCCAGCTGCTGACGCCCGGTCCTCAAAACGCCTGACCTCCGGGATCTCCCCGCGGGCCTCCGTCGCTGCGTACCGTACGCAGCGACGGAGGAAGGGGTCACCATGGCCGGACTGCGCCTCGGACCGCTGCTGAGATACCTCGACGGCTCGTCGGCGACCGTCTGGGTCGAGACGAGCCGTCCGGCCACCGCCGAGGTGCGCTGCGCCGACGGCAGCGGCGGCAAGGCCCCCACCTTCCAGATCGCGGGCCACCACTACGCGCTGGTCACGGTGACCGGGCTGACCCCGGGCACGGCCACCGAGTACGAGGTGTTCCTCGACGGCACCCGGGTCTGGCCGCTCGCCGAGGAGCCGTACGCCTCCCTGCCGCCCTCGGTGATCGCCCCGCCGGGTCCCGGCGCCGGTACCCGTATCGCCTTCGGCTCCTGCCGCTGGGCCTCGCCGCCGCCCGGCGAGCCCGACCCGGTGGGCCCGGACGCCCTGGACGCCCTCGCCGCGCGGCTCGCCGCCGACCCCGCCGGGGCACGCCCCGACGTCCTGCTCCTGCTCGGCGACCAGGTGTACGCCGACGAGACCTCCGACGCCACGCGCGCCTGGCTCGCCGCCCGCCGCGATCTGAGCGACCCGCCCGGCGACCAGGTGGCGGACTACGAGGAGTACACCCACCTCTATTACGAGTCCTGGCTCGACCCGCGGGTGCGCTGGCTGCTGTCCACCGTGCCCTCCTGCATGATCTTCGACGATCACGACGTGATCGACGACTGGAACACCTCCGCGTCCTGGGTCGAGGACATGCGCACCACCTCCTGGTGGCGGGAGCGGGTGCTCAGCGGGCTGATGTCGTACTGGGTGCACCAGCACATCGGCAATCTCTCCCCCGCGGAGCTGGCCGCCGACCCGGTGTACGCGGCCGTGCGGGAGACTCCCGACGGCACCGACACGCTGCGCGCCTTCGCCGCGGAGGCCGAGGCGGACGCCACCGCCGTGCGCTGGAGCTACCGGCGCGACTTCGGCCGGGTGCGGCTGCTGATGGTGGACAGCCGCGCCGCCCGCGTACTGGAGGAGGGCCGGCGCTCCATGCTCGATCCGGGCGAGTGGGAGTGGCTGCGCACCGAGGCCCGCGAGAGCCGCGGCTCCTGTGACCACCTCCTCATAGGCACGTCCCTGCCCTGGCTGCTGCCGCATCTGGTGCACGACGTGGAGGCGTGGAGCTCGGTGCTGTGCGGCGGCGCCAAGGGGCCGCGCTGGGCGCGCCTGGGCGAGAAGCTGCGGCGGGCGGCCGATCTCGAGCACTGGCCGGCCTTCCCGGAGTCGTTCGCCGAGCTGGCGGAGCTGATCGCCGGGGCCGCCTCGGGTCCGGACGCGCCGGCCACGGTGTGCGTGCTGTCCGGCGACGTCCACCACGCCTATGTCGCCGAGCCGCACTGGCCCGGGGGACGCGAGCCTCAGGCGCGGGTGGTGCAGCTGACCTGTTCGCCGGTGCACAACTTCATTCCGCTGTCGATACGGCTCGGCTTCCGCTTCGGCTGGAGCGCCCCGGCCCGCTGGCTGGGCCGCCTCTTCCTCCGGCACGGCGGCTGCGGGCGCCCGCCGGTGAGCTGGCGCAGGACCGGCGGGCCCTGGTTCGGCAATCAGCTCATGACGCTGTCGACGCGCGGGAGTTCGGCGGTGCTGCGCCTGGAGCACGCCCGCGCGGAGGGCCGCGACGGGGCGGCGGCACGGCTGCGCACCGTGAGCGAGACCAAGCTGAGCGACTGAGCCGGCGAGGGGGCGCGGCGGCGTTCGCAGCGGCCGGGGTGTGGAGTGCGTCACGGCGTTGAGCACCGGACCCGGGGGCGGCGCGTATCCCTCTCCGATGACGCCAAGGGGCAGCGGCGAAGGGGCCGTTCTGCCCGCTTCGGTGTGATCTCATGGCCGAAACTTGAACTTGCAAGCATTGGTTAGGTCGACCTAACGTGGGCGCTCCGGTGTTCCCCCGGACCGGCCGACCGGGCCGGCCTGACCGAAGGAGACCCCGCACATGACCGAACGCCTCAACAGCTGGCAGCCGTATGCCCTCGGGCTGTTCCGCATAGTGGTCGGCCTGCTGTTCGCCTGCCACGGTGCCCGCGCCCTGCTCGGGGCGTTCGGCGGTGTGGACGGCAACGGCGGCACCGAGGAGATGGGCGCCTGGCCCAACTGGTACGCGGCCGCCATCGAGTTGGCCGGAGGCAGCCTGGTGCTGCTCGGCCTCGGCACCCGCGCCGCCGCCTTCATCGCCTCCGGTGCGATGGCCTACGCGTATTTCAAGGTGCACCAGCCCGAGGCGCTCTGGCCGATCCAGAACGACGGCGAGGGCGCGGCGATGTACTGCTGGGCCATGTTCCTGCTGATCTTCACCGGCTCCGGCGCCTTCGGCCTGGACCGCCTGTTCGCCCGGCGCGCCTCCGCACAGGAGCAGCAGCCCGACCGGTCACCGGTGGCCGCCTGATCCACGGCAGGGCTCCCCGCCGCCCCCGGGCCCCGGTGGCCGATGACGGCGCGCCGGACTCACCGCTCCCGGCACACGAGCTCTCCACGCCCAGCGCGCGGACTCACCGCTCCCGGCACGAGGCTCTCCACGCCCAGCGCGCGGACTCACCGCTCCCGGCACGAGGCTCTCCGCGCCCGGCGCGCAAAACTCATCGTTCCTCGCGCGGCTTCACCCCGCCCGGCGCACGCACCATCCTCGTCCGACGCGCGAACCCCCCGTGACCCTTCTGTCACCCGTCGCGCGTACGCTGTATGGCTGTCATTGGCCACTCCTGCCTCATCTGCCGCTCCCCCGCGACAGCCCGGCACGGTCTGGCCCACGGGGGAGCCATGGGGAGTATCGGGTGGAGAGTCTCGCGTCGCTGGTCGGGAGCCCATGGATCTATGTGGTGGTGGCGCTCTCCGTCCTGCTCGACGTCTTTCTGCCGGTGCTGCCCAGCGGCGTCCTGGTGATCACCGCGGCTACAGCGGCCGCCGCGGGCACCGCGACCGACGTGCCCGACATCGTGGTCCTCACGCTGTGCGCCGCCACCGCCTCCGTGCTGGGCGATCTCGTCGCCTACCGGCTCGCCTGGCGCGGCGGACCCCGGCTGGACCGGGCGATAGCTCGCTCCCGGCGGCTGACCCGCGCGCAGGAACGTCTCGGCGCGGCACTGGCCCGCGGCGGCGGCGCGCTGGTCGTGCTCGCCCGGTTCGCGCCCGCGGGACGCTCGGTGGTCTCCCTCGGCGCGGGCGCCGCCCACCGCCGCCCCCGCGACTTCCTCCCCTGGTCCGCCCTGGCGGGCCTGACCTGGGCAGCGTACAGCGTGGCCCTCGGCTATTTCGGCGCCCATTGGCTGGGCGCCACCTGGGTCGCCACGGCCGTCTCCGTCGGCGCCCTCTTCGGGGCGGGCGCGGGAGCGGCCTTTCTGATGCGCCGCCCCCGCCCGTCCGAGGCGTCCTGATTCCTTGACATTCCTTGACGCGGAGGCGGGCGTCCCCGGGCGGGAGCCGCGCCTAACCCGCCTTGCGGGCGGGGGCGCCGCGCACCTCCAGGCCCGCCAGGAGTTCGGCAGTGGCCTCGGTGATGGCGTCCACGGCCCGGTCGAAGACCTCGCGGTTGTGGGCGGCCGGTGCCCGGAAACCGGACACCTTGCGGACGAACTGCAGGGCTGCGGCCCTGATCTCCTCCTCGGTCGCCTCCTCGGGCAACGCGGGCGGACGCAGGGTCTTGATGCTCCGGCACATGCCCCCAGTCTGGCCCCTGCCGGCCGCCTCTTCCACGATCGGGTGAAAGGCAGCGCGGACTCTCGTACAACCCGCCCCACAGAATCGAACAGGCGTATCATTGGGCCGTGGCTGAGACCTATGACTTTCCGAGTGACCTCCTCGCCGGTCAGGAGGAACTGCATCAGGTCCGGGCCGAGCTGTCGGCCCTGCTGAAGCGTCTCCCCTGGTCGGTCGAACCTCTCGACGGCTTCAGCGACGACAACGGCTGGCGCAAGGTCGAACGCCCGGCCTCGCCCGGCTGGACCGAGGACGAACAGGCCGAGGTGGAGAAGCTGCGCCGCCGCGAGCACGAGCTCGCGGTGTTCATCAGCACCCACCGCTACTGGTCCGAGCTCAGCGGCGCCGACCGGATGCGCGCCCGCTCCGCGCTGAAGCACGCGCACGAGCAGGCGGCGAAGGACGCCACGAAGAAGGACGGCGAGTAGCCGGGCACGGCGACAGGCCCCCTGCGTGATCACGCAGGGGCCTGCGTCGCGTGGGCGCGGACGGTTTCGAACCGCCGACATCCTGGTCGGCGATGCTCAGGGGCGAGCGCTCACATGCAGCAGGCTAGACGCGGCGGAACAGGCAGACCAGCGCCACCCGCTCGCCCGTCAGCGCCTTGCCCTCGGCGGCCGCAGCTGATCTCCCAACGATCTCCCGAACGATCAGCAAGAGACCCCTCACCGAACCGGCGAGGGGCCTCTGACCTGCGTGGGCGCGGACGGTTTCGAACCGCCGACATCCTGCTTGTAAGGCAGGCGCTCTACCCCTGAGCTACGCACCCGCGCCCGGGCGTTGTGCACCCAGGACGAGCCGACAGCCTACCTTGCCCAGGGCGCGGTCCCGCAAACCCGTACCGGCGGGCGGGCCTGCCCGCCTGGACCCCCGCCTGCTGCGGGGGATATCCCCACCACGGAAACGGGAGCCGGCCGGATCGTCCGCCGGTCCCCCGATTCATACGGTCGAAGTGCGCTGGAAGGCGCCCTTCGACCGTTCCTGGGGGAGACCGTCATGAACCGCACGAGCCGTACGTTCCGCATCACCGGAGACCGCCGCACCGGGAAGGGCCGCGGCTGCGTCCCCGCACGGCTGGCGCTCGCCGGCATCTCGGTGGCGCTGCTGGCCGGCGTGACCGCCTGCGGGACCTCGGCCACGTCCGACGACACCCCCGAGCACCGGACCTTCGACGTCCGGGGCGGCACACTCACCGTCGACTCCGACGACTCCGAGCTCGAGATCGTCGCCACCGACGACCAGGAGCAGGGGAAGGTCGAGGTCACGCGCTGGTTCAGCGGGAAGGTCGCCATCGGCTCCGATCCCGAGGTGATGTGGAGTATGAAGGACGACCGGCTGACGCTGCGCCTGAAGTGCTCCGGCATCGTCGTCGGCTGCTCCGCACGCCACCGCGTCGAGGTGCCCCGCGGGCTCGCGGTGAAGGTCGAGGACGGCGACGGCAGCGTACGGGCGAAGGGTTTCAAGGACCCGCTCAGCATCCGCGCCGGTGACGGGTCCGTCCGGGTCACGGACACCTCCGGGCCCCTGGAGCTGCGCACCAACGACGGCTCGGTGCGCGCCGAGGTCTCCTCCCGCACGGTGCGCGTGCACAGCGGCGACGGCTCGGTGCGCCTCACCCTCGGTGCCGTGCCCGACCGGGTGGACGCCCGCACCCGCGACGGTTCCCTGACCGTCGAACTGCCCCGCGCCGCCTACCGGGTGGACACCGGGACCGGCGAAGGCGGCGAGCGGATCTCCGTGCCGCGCGACGACTCCAGCCCGCACCGGGTGACCGCCCGCACCCGCGACGGAGGACTCGTGGTCCGTACGGCGAACTGACCGACCCGTGTGTTCGTCCTGTACCGGTGGGAGAATGACACCGGGCAGGGCGAACGACAGTACGGGAGAGGGATGTGACGGCGACACCAGCGCAGCCGTACTCGCCGTCGAAGCCGCGCGTGCGCCGTGCGCGCGGCCGCATTCCGCTCCGAGCCGCGCGCGAAGTCCTCACGCTGACGGTGCTGCCCCTCCTTGCCGCGCTGGCGCTGCCGGCCGCGTTCGCCGGCGGCGGCACCCGGCGCTGGTTCGGCGGGCGCGCGGAGAACCAGCGCGCCGAGGCGCAGGCCGCCAAGGACGCGGCGGCGGCCGCCTTCTACGAGCTGGACACCGCCCAGCGCGATCTGCGCATCTCCATCGAGACGATCAACGCGGTCGACGACTCGCCCGCCGCCCGGCGTGCCATCGCCGACTTCGAGGCGCTGGGCCGGCGCATCGACGAGGCCAGCCACCGCTACATCAGCGCCGTCGACGCCCACGACCTCGACCGCGACGACCTCGACGCCTCCTCCGCCTCCCGCGCCCGCGGCGAGCTGACCGCCGCCAAGGACGAGCTCACCCGGGTCAAGCAGGAGCTGGACCGTTTCGCCGAGGGGCTCGGGCCGCTGCTCGGCAAGGCGGAGACCCAGCTGGCCCGGCTGGCACCCGCCGTGGAACGCGCCCGGCAGGCGCTGCTCGCCGCCTCCACCGCACTGGACACCGCGCGCGGCGCCGGGCTGAAGGCCGACGACCTGGCCGCCCGGCTCGCCGCCCTGTCCCCCGAGCTGACCAAGCTCAACGAGGGCGCCGGCCGGCACGGCGTGCCGCAGACGCTGGAGCGGGCCGGACGCGTCACCCGCGAGGCCGAGGCGATCCGGGTGGAGGCGGAACGGCTGCCGGAGCGGGCCGCCGAGATCGACCGCCGGCTGGTCTCCCTGCGCACCCGCGCCCAGGCCCTGACCACCCGCTCCGAGCAGATCGAGCCGATCCTCAGCGAACTGCGCCGCCGCTTCACCGTCGCCTGCTGGCAGGACCTCCAGCGCGTCCCCGAGGTCGCCGTGGACAACGTCCGCCGGGCCGAGGCCAAGCTGGCCGAGGCGCGGGCCGCCCGGGACGAGCAGCGCTGGGCCGACGCCACCGCCCTGCTCTCGACCGTGCGCGCGCTGCTCAACACCACCGACGAGGCCGTCTCCGCCGCCGGTGACCGGCTGAACCGGCTGAACGCCGTGCAGAAGGACCCCGAGCAGGAGATCGAACGCACCCGGTTCGCCCTCCGCGACGCCCAGCGCCTGGCCATGGCCGGCCGCAACACCCCCGACCCACGCCACGCCGGGCCCCTGGACGCGGCCGTGGCCCGCCTGGAGCAGGCGATCGCCGGTCTCGAGGGCCGCCATCCCGACTACTGGCGTTTCCTGACGGAGACGGAGGCGGTGCGGGCCACCGCGGCCGAGGTGGTCGCCCGGATCCGCGAGGAACGCGGCGCCGGCGCCCACTGAGCCGGTTAACCTTTGCCCATGCCTCGCTACGAATACCGTTGCCGGACCTGCGGCGACACCTTCGAACTGAGCCGTCCCATGGCCGAGTCCTCCGCGCCCGCCACCTGCCCCGCGGGCCACGACGACACGGTGAAACTCCTCTCCACGGTCGCCGTCGGCGGCAGCTCGTCGGCCGCGTCCCCGGCCCCCCAGCCGAGCGGCGGTGGGGGTTGCTGCGGCGGCGGCTGCTGCGGCGGCTGACGGCACACCCCGGGCCGGCCTGGCCGGCCGGCCCGCTCGAAGACCCGCGCAGTCGGCTGAGCGGGAGCTGCCGGTACGGCAGTCGGCGGCCGGCTTCCGAGACGTGGAGCGCCTCAGCGCGGGGCGCGCACCGTCCGCAGCAGTTCCCGCAGGATGCGCTCACCGGCCAGCACGCCCCGCTCGGGCAGCGCCCGGACGCCGGGTGCGGTCCAGTCGACGTCGGCCAGTTCGCCGTGCCCGGGGCGCCAGGAGCGGTCGGCCGCCAGCAGGAGGTCCGCGTCGAGCAGGGAGTCGCCCGCGGCCAGCGTGAGGTCCGTTCCGGTGCGCCGGGCGATCTCGTGCATGGCCGCGCTCTTGGTCAGCGGCGCGGGCACGGCGTAGATCTTGCGGCCCTGCAGGGACACCGTCCAGCCGCGGTTCTCCGCCCAGGCGGCCAGCTCCTTCACCCACTCCTCGGGCAGCAGTTCGCGCTCGACGACGAGGTAGGCGAAGAGGTCGTCGGCGACGCGCTGCTTGCGCACCCACACCGGGTCGGCGGTGCGCAGCAGATGCTCCCGCACCTCCGACAGCGGCGCGCACTCGTCGGCCAGGCGGGCCAGGACGCGGGCGTGCCAGTCGCGGTCGGTCTCCCCGTCGACGAGGAGGTGCCCGCCGTTGGCGCAGATGGCGAACCTCGGCGGCGGGCCGGGGAGATTGATGCGCTGGTACTGCTTGCGGGTGCGGGTGGTGGCGGGGACGAAGACGGCGGCGTCGCCGAGGTCGGTGAGGAGCCCGGCGGCGGTCTCCGTCATGTAGGACAGCGGCTTGCTCTCGTGGACCTCCACGCACAGCAGGCGCGGCGCCCGCGCGTCCGGCATGGTCAGGGCGAGCGCGGCGGCGGAGTAGATCAGCGTGCGGTCGAGGTCGCTGGCGACGAGGGCGGGCATCAGACGCTCACCGCCTTGCCGTCGGCTCCGGTCGCGCCGCGCGTGTAGCGGGGGTGGATCAGGCCGACGCAGGTGTAGGGCAGCTCGTCGGCCTCCTCCACGGGGACGCCCCGCTGCTCGGCCAGCAGCCGGACGTGGTCGAGGTCGCGGCCGGCCCCCTTGCGGGCCAGCACCTTCCACGGCACCCGGCGCAGCAGAACACGGGTGGTCTCGCCGACGCCCGGCTTGACCAGGTTGACGTCGTGGATGCCGTACTCCTCGCTGATGCGCTCCACCGCGGCCCAGCCCTCCCAGGTGGGGGTGCGGTCGGCGGCGAGCAGCTCCTTGGCCTGGGCGCAGGCGGCGTCGGTGACCTCGCCGAAGCGGGCGGAGACGGCGTCCAGGAAGGCCACCGAGACGTCGGAGGAGGCGAGTTCGCGGTAGAACTTGGCGCCGTGGAAGTCGTCCGGGCCGACCAGGTCGGCGCGCAGCACGGTACGGGAGATCAGCCCGGAGACGGTGGAGTTGAGGCAGGCCGAGGGGATGAGGAAGTCCTCGCGGGTGCCGTAGGTGCGCACGCAGGAGCCGGGGTCGGCCAGCACCGCGATCTCCGGGTCGAAGCCGGTGATGCCGTACTTCTTCTCGAACTCCTCGACGGCCTGGGCGAGTTCGCGGGTGATGGCGCCCTTGCCGGTCCAGCCGTCGACGAAGACGACGTCGCGCGGGTCGTGGTGCTGGGCCAGCCAGCGCAGCGCGTTGGCGTCGATGCCCCGGCCGCGGACGATGGAGACCGCGTAGTGCGGCAGGTCGAGACCGTGGCGGTGCTGGGCCCAGCGGCGCATCAGGATGCCGATGGGGGTGCCGGCGCGGGCCAGGGAGACCAGGACCGGGCGGGGCGTGGGGGTCCCCCCGCTCGAGCGAAGCCGAGAGTGGGGGCGCTCGGCGAGGACCGTCTCGGTGACGACGCCCACCGCGTGCGCGATACGGGCCGCCGAGGCCTGAAGGGCCGCGTGATACAGCTCCTGGTACTGCGGGGTCGGCTGGTACTCCACCGGCAGCGACTCGGCGTAGTGCGCGCCGCCGCTCTGGATGGCCTCCTCGCGCTCCTCGGTCGGTGCCTCCAGCGTCACGTGCGAGAGGTCCTGCAGCAGCCATCCGACCTCCTCGGGCGCGTACGAGGAGAAGGCTGGGCCGCGTAGGGGCTCGGGCAGCATGGAGGCGGGCCTTTCCAGGGAGTCGTGCGCGGGAGACCGGTCGGTGCGCCCGGCGGGCGGGACGTACGACGGCACGACGGCGAGCAGCACGTGCGGGGTGTGCTCGGCGAGCCGGGCCAGCAGGCCGTCGGGGGCGTGCAGCGCGGGGGTGTCGGCGACGGAGTCGACGACCGCGACGACGGCGTCGAAGCCGGCGCCGGCGACGTTGTAGGCGTAGCGCTCGCCGGGGCCGTCGGCCGGGTCGTCGTGGGCCGGGAAGACCAGGCGGGTGCGGATCGCGTAGCCGGGGTCGTCCACGGCGAGGACGGGCGAGCGGGTGGTGGTGGAGAAGCGGACGTCGGCGCCGGTGCCGCGCTCCAGCTCGCCGGCGAGGCGGAGCGGGGCGTACATCAGCTCCTCGAAGCCGAGCACCAGGACGCGGCGGGCTCCGGCGGGCAGTGCCCCGGCGATCCGGGCGGCCATGCCGGGCAGGGCCCGCTCCAGCCGGTCGCGCTGCGCGGGGGTGAAGCCGTGCCGGCCGCCGTCGGGCAGGCCCTCGGGCCAGCCCAGGTCGACGCGGGTGATGCGGCCGGGTTCCGCCGGTTCCGCGGGCGGCGGTTGCGCGGCGGCTTCCGCCTCGTAGCGGGCGACCAGCTCCTGGCCCTTCTCCAGCACGCCGTCCGGCAGCCGCACGGTCCCGGAGGCGGCGGCCACCAGATCGACGCGGGCGCCGATCTCCTCGGCGAAGCCGGCCAGCCGCCGGGCGTCCTCGGCCGACCGCATGTCCACCAGCGCCACCACCACGTACCAGCGCCGCGGATACCGCCGGTGCAGGGCGCGCACGGTGTTCAGCACCGTGTTGCCGGTGGAGAACTCGTCGTCGACCAGGACCAGCGGCCCGTCCCCGGCCAGCAGCGCGGGGTCCTCCGGGAGCAGCAGATGGGAGGTGGCGTGGGAGTGGGACTCCTCGAAGCCGCCCGCGGTGGCGACGCCGGGGACGGGGCGGCGGGTGGAGTGCAGGTAGGGGGCGACGGCCAGGCCGTCGGCGACCGAGTGCCCGAGGCTGGTCGCGGTCTCCGCGTAGCCGAGGACCACGGCCTTGTGCGCCTGCTCGCCCAGCAGCTCCCGCACCCGGCGGCCCAGGCGGACGCCGTGCCCGTGCACCACGGACGGGGTCTGGGGGACGTGCTTGCCGAGCACGTTGGAGACGAGCAGATGGGCCCGCTTGGGGTTGCGGCGCAGCGCCAGCCCCAGCAGCTCGGTCAGGTGCCCGTCCCCGGCCAGCTCGACTCCGAGCCGCTCGGCGACCCAGCTGCCGGACCAGACGTCTCCGGCCCGCGTTTCCCGACGCACCCCGCGGTGCACCCCCTCGTTCACAGTGCTCTCTCCATCATTGTCCGGGCATGGTGTGCGGGCATGGCCCGGGGTCACTGCGCCAGCCCGGCCGCCAGCAGCTCCACGAAGCCGATGTCCTCGTTGGCCACGCCGAAGGCCTCGGCGCGCAGCAGGGTCCGCTCCGCCCAGGCGCGGTGCGGCTTCACCTCGTTCATCTTGTTGGTGTACGCGGACCGCAGCACTCCCCCGCCGTCGCGTTCCGGCCGCAGGATGTCCTGGGCGTCGCTGAACTCCTCGTGGCTGACCACGGACAGCGCGTGCACGGGCAGCACGTGGGAGGGGTGGATGCAGGTCTTGCCGAGCAGGCCGTTGGCCTGGTCGAGGGAGATCTCCCGCAGCAGGCCGTCCATGGCGTGCTCGATGAGCTTCTCGCGCAGTTCGACGGCCTGTCCCTCGAGGAACGGGCTCTGCCGCAGCAGCGGCTTGAACATGCGCTCCTGGACGCGGAAGTACTCCCACACCGGGCCGGTCACGGTGAAGCCGGTGCCGTCGGCGCGGGCCAGCATGTTCACCACGTCGGCGATCACCGAGGCGACTATCTGGACGTCGTAGGCCGTCATGTCGGGGCCGCGGCGCAGCCCGTAGGAGGAGCAGAAGTCGGTCACCCCGAGGCGCAGGGCGAGCACGCGGTCGCGGTACTTGCCGACGGCGCGGGCGATGCCCTCCAGGGTCTCCACGCGGGACTCGCGGTAGAGCAGCTCCGGGGACTCCAGGACGGGCATGGCGAACAGCCGCCGGCCGGTCTCCGCCTCGGCGAGGGTGAGCGCCTCCAGGAACGGCATGCCGTGTTCCTCGGTGAACTTCGGCAGTACGAATCCGGACAGCAGCCGGACGGCCGGGCCGAGGCGGCGCACCAGGTCGGGGATCTGCTCGGGGGTGCGGACGCGGATGAACAGCAGGGGCAGTTCCACGCCGGGCCGCCCGGCGAGGTCGGTGAACTGGCGGACCAGGTTCTCCTCGCCGGCGAGGACGTCGGCGTCGTCGATGGAGTCCTCCAGGCACAGCACCATCGACACCACGCCGCGTCCGGCCTGCTTGACGATGTCGTCGGCCAGCCGGGGGCGGGTCGCGGGGCTGTAGAGGGTCGCGCCGAGGGCCGCGGAGAGGAGCCGGGCCGGGGAGTCCGGCGTGAAATCGGCGGGCTCCCGATAGAAGAGACGTTTCCGCACCTCTGGGGCGACGTGCCCGAAATGACGCATGGAACTCCCCGTGTGAAGGTCGGAAGGTGGCCGGTAATAGTACGTAGCAATCGATGTCCCGGGTTCCCACGGGGCATGAACTTCACGTAATCCCACGGTGCCGGGCGCACACCCCGCATTGTCGTGATCAGGACGGAGAAGGCAGGATGACCGCATGACGCACGCGATGCTGAAGGGGTCCAACATCCCGCTCGAGGCCACCACGGTACGCGCAGTGCTGCGCTGGTCACCCGGGCAGGGGGTCCCGGACGTCGACGCCTCCGCGCTGCTGCTCGGCCCCGACGGCCGTGTGCGCTCCGACGACGACTTCGTCTTCTACAACCAGCCCCGGCACCCCTCCGGGAAGGTGTGGCGGCTCGGCAAGAAGCGGGTGGCCGAGGGGCTGACCGACACGATCCAGACAGACCTCGCCGGGGTCGAGTCCGGCGTCAGCCGCATACTTCTGGTCGCCTCGGCGGACGGCGTCACCTTCGACCAGGTGCGGGCGCTGCGGATCCTGCTGCACGACGCGCAGGACCCGGACGGCGAGCCCCTGGCGTACTTCGACGTCAAGCCGGAGACGGGGCAGGAGACCGCGCTGATCTGCGGCGAGCTGTACCGGCGCGGGGAGGGCTGGAAGTTCCGCGCGCTCGGCGAGGGCTACTCGAACGGGCTGAAGGGCCTGGCCACCGACTTCGGCATCTCGGTCGACGAGTCGGAACCGGAGCAGGAGCCCTCGGCGCCCTCGGCGCCCTCGGCGCCTTCTGCGAACCCGGATTCCCAGGCACCGGAGCCCCCGGCCCAGCCGCCGTCCGCGCCGGCCGCACAGCCGCGGGCGGCTGCGCCGGCCGCACAGCCGCCGGTCGCCGCCCCGCTGCCGCCGGAGGTGCCGCGGCAGCCCGCGCAGCCCGGCTACGGCTACCCCCAGCAGCCCCCGGCCACCCAGCCCGCGTACGGCTACCCCCAGCCGACCAGCCCGCCCGCCTACGGCTACCCACCAGCAGCGGCCGCCGCCCCGGACCCCGACTTCCGCCTGCCACCCCAGGGGCCGCAGTTCATCGGCCGCTAGGGCCTTTCGTCTGGATCAGCCTGCGGGAATCGCCGGCGCCTTGTCAGCACCGGTGAGCGGGGTCTGGTGCGTG
>NZ_BAAAGU010000073.1:0-27297 GCF_039524635.1 Streptomyces thermocarboxydovorans
TCGCGGGCCTTCCGATATCGTCACACCGCCGTGACCTGCACACTCACGACGTCACCGCGACTTTGCAATCGCCCTGGGGGCGCGGGTCTTTGTCTCCGGCGGCTATATCGGCCAGTTCGAACAGGCGATTCGGAAGCCGCAATTGGATGTGGCCCAGCGGATCGACGAGTGCTGCAAACCGATGGTATTTTCGAGCGGCTGTGCAGGAAGCTGATTGATGATCGGCGGTATGCGGATTACTTCGCCAAGGCGGCGGAGCTGGAGGCGCTGGCGACAAAGATCTGCGACTTCGCACCCGCGCTTGTGCCGGGGCTGCTGCAGACGCCGGAGTATGCGAGGTCAGTCACGCTGGCGATGAACCCGTTCGCTCCAGATGAGTACATCGAAGACAAGGTGTCCGGCCGAATGGAGCGCCAGCGCCTCCTCAAAGACGCGACACGCCCGATCTATTGGGTCGTCCTCCACGAGAACGTGGTACGCCTCCCGGTCGGTGGGCCGGTGGCCATGGTCCGGCAACTTGAGCACGTGGCGGCGCTCACGCGGGGGCGAGCGGTGGTGGTGCAGGTGCTGCCGTACAAGGTCGGCGCGTACTCGGTCATGAACGGGACGCTGAGGCTCATGGAGTTCGACGACGCGCCGCCAACTGCCTATACAGAAGCGGTGTATTCGGGAAATCTGCTGGACGATCCGGCTGTGGTCAAGCGTGCGACCGAGACCTACGATCTGATCAGGGCCGCCGCGCTCCCGCCGGAGGCGTCCCTGGGACTGATCGAGTCGGCAGCAGAGGACTTCAGACGATGCGCGAGTACGAGCTAAGCAACGCCCGCTGGCGCAAGAGCTCATACAGCGACGGCAACGGCGGCGAGTGCGTCGAAGTCGCCTACGACTTCCCGGGCGCCGCCCGCTGGCGCAAGAGCACCTACAGCGACGGCAACGGAGGGAGTTGCCTCGAAGTCGCCGACGGAGTCCCCGGCGTCGTACCGGTCCGGGACAGCAAAGTGACCGACGGTCCCGTGGTCGTCGTGGGGTCGGCTGCGTGGACGGCGTTCATACGTACCGTCGGGGCCGCCGACGGCGCGAGGCAACCCCAGTAGGAGCCACCGCCGCGGCCCCCGCACCGGCTATGCGACCGCCGTGCCCTCGATCTCGACCATCAGGTCGGGAAGGGCCAGCCGCGTCACCCCGAGCACTGTCATCGCCGGGGCCACCCCTGCCGCGCCCAGGCGTGCCGCCAGCACCCCGTAGTGCTCGAAGAGCTGGTCCACATCCGTGGTGTAGACGGTGAGCCGGACGAGGTCGCCCAGGGACATGCCGCCCTCGGCCAGCACGGCCTCCAAGTTGTCCACGGACAACGCGAGCTGCGCAGCCATGTCACCGGCGTGCTGCGGCTTGCCGTCCCCGTCCATCGCGGCCTGCCCGGAGCAGTACAGGGTCCGGTGCGGCCCGGAGACGACCTGCCCCTGGCTGTAACCGAACCCGACCGACCACGCCCACGGGTTCACCGTCGTGCGCTCCATCACCGCATCAACTCCGTTCAGCTCACGGCTTCTTCGTACGCCGACAAGCCTCCCGGCAAAGCACGACACCCTCCGTCACGTATTCGCCAGCGTCTTCGGCATGCGTGCCGACCGCCTGATCTCACTGGTGCTGCTGCTGCGTCAGCGCGGCCGGCTGACGGCGACCGCCCTGGTCCGGGAGCTGGAGGTGTCCACCCGCACCGTGCTGCGGGACATCGAGGCCCTGTCCGCGGTCGGTGTCCCGGTCTTCGCCGAGCGCGGGATACCGCCACCGTGGCCGACCCGGGCGTCCGTCCGCTGTCGGCCATCGGTCTACGGCAGCGCGCCGAAAGTCGCCGCCGGGCACCGCCCGCCACGCCGCTCGTCGGACCGGACGATGAACTGTCGAAGGCTCCTTTGGCATGACCTTTGGCGTTCGCCGCAACGGTCCCGCCCCGTCGCGGCCTCTTCTCCAGCACAATCGACTTCCCTTTATAAGGAGACCGTTATGACCGCCACGACCTTTTTCGAGTACCAAGACAGCGATTACCTGCTGCCCCCGCCGAACCCGGCGGACCGCGTCGACTTCGGCCTGACCATCGACCCGCGCGACCGCCGCCGTCTGGAGCTGCATGCCGCCCTCACCGCCGCCGGCATCCCGCCCCGGCCCGAGGACCGTGAGGCCATCGACAGCCTCAGCACGCTGCCCGGCAGCATCATCGCCACGATTCAACGGTGGCTGTGCCACCCGCTGTGACCCGCGCCCCCGCTCACCGCGAGCCCGGTGCCACCAGGCCCGACTCGTAGGCCACGATCACCAGTTGGGCCCGGTCCCGCGCGCCGAGCTTGCCCATCATGCGGCTGACGTGGGTCTTCGCGGTGAGCGGGCTCAGCCCCAACGCCTCGGCGATCTCGGTGTTGTTCAGGCCCCGTGCGACCAGGGTGAGGACCTCGCGCTCCCGGCTCGACAGGCACTCGGGGCCGGCGGCGACCGGCGGGGCGGGGTTGCGCAGGAACCGTTCGATCAGCCGGGCCGTGGGGCCCGGTGAGAGCAGGGCGTCCCCGGCGGCCACCGTGCGGATGGCGTCGAGCAGTTCGGCGGGCCGGGTGTCCTTGACCAGGAAGCCGGAGGCGCCGGCGCGCAGCGCGTCCACGATGTTCTCGTCGGTGTCGTAGGTGGTGAGGACCAGGACCTTCACCCCGGCGAGGTCGTCGTCGGCGGCGATGCGGCGGGTCGCCTCGATGCCGTCCAGGTCGGGCATCCGGATGTCCATGACGACGAGGTCGGCCCGGCGGGCCCGGGTCAGCTCGACGGCCTCGCGGCCGGTGGCGGCCTGGCCGACGACCTCCATGTCGGGGGCCGACTCGACGAGCATCGCGAAGGCCTCCCGGACGAGCGTCTGGTCGTCGGCGAGCAGCACACGGATGGTCATCGATGTCCTCGGGTCGGCTCGGCGGTGTCAGCGGTGGTCAGGGGTGCCAGCGGCAGGGTCGCGGTGACCCGGAAGCCGCCGCCCTCACGGGGCCCGGCGTCGAAGGTGCCGCCGACGCTGCGGGCGCGCTCGCGCATGCCGACCAGGCCGAATCCGCGCGTGCCGCCGGGCGTCGGTCCGGCCGGCCGATCAGGGCGACCACGGCGAACAGCACCAGCATCGGCCGGCGGCGCCGCCACACCAGCGGGACCTGGGCGGCGAGCAGCAGCGTCCAGCCGAGCGCGTCGGGCCGGCGCCCCTCGTCGGTGAGCAGGGCCACCAGGATCGCGTGGGTGGCGGTGGCCAGGGCGAGCAGGGCGTCGTTGCGCGCGGCGTGCGGAGCGGTCAGGGGGTCGCGGTTGATGGCCGCGATGATCCGCTCGGCGAGACGGGGACGCGGGGGCGGCGGCCCCGGTGCGGGGGCCGCGGTGGTCGGTTCCTGCACGGCGGTCACGGGGTCCATCCTCGGGGACGGGGGCGCCCCTCCGGGAGGGAGGGGCGCCGGGAGCGGCCGGCGGTGTTGCCTGGGGATCACACCGGTTCGGGCTGCCGCTGCTGCTCCTCGGGCTCGGCCGGGTGCGGGGCCCGGGAGAGGCGGCCCGGCCACCACATGCGGCGGCGCAGCAGCACGCTCGCGGTGGTGACCAGGTAGGTGCGCACCAGGAACGTGTCCAGCAGGACGCCGACGGCGATGACGAAGCCGAGCTCCACCAGCGGGACCAGCGGCAGGGTGGTGAGGACGGCGAAGGTCGCGGCGAGCACGATGCCCGCGGAGGCGATGACCCCGCCGGTGGTGCGCAGCGCGGTGAGCGCGGCGGCCTCCGGTCCGGCGCCCTTCACGGACTCCTCGCGCATCCGGTGCATCAGGAAGATGCCGTAGTCGACGCCGAGGGCGACCAGGAAGACGAAGGACAGCAGTCCGAGTCCGGAGTCGGTGCCCTCGAAGCCGAAGAGCGGCTCGAAGACCAGTCCGCCGATGCCGAGGGCCGCGCTCACACCGCGACCACCGCGGCGAGCAGCAGCAGCGGCGCGACCAGGCTGCGCAGCAGGGCGACCAGGATGACGAACACGGCGGCCAGGACCAGCGGCACGATCACCTTGCGGTCGCGGGCCTCGCTGGCGGCGAGGTCGAGCTGCTGGGCCCGCCGACGTGGGCGCCGTCGTCGTGGACCGCGTCGCGCAGGGCCTCGATGGTCCTCGTCTCGCCGGCCGACTCGGGTGCGGCGGTGGGGAAGACGGAGATCTCGGTCCAGCCACCGCCGCTGCGCCCGGCGGCCGCCTCGGCGACTCCGGTGGTGGCGCGGGCCTGCTCGAGCACGGTGTCCGCGCGACCGTCGGGAGCCATCACCGTCACCGGGCGGCTGCTGCGCTCCGGGTACTCCTCGGCGAGGGTGCGCATGGCGGCGATGGACTCGGGCCGGTCGGTGAAGGAGTCCTCCTGCTTGAGGTCGCCGGACAGGCCCAGGGTGCCGAGGGCGAGCGCGCCGAGCAGCACGGCACCGCCGGTGAGGACGGCCGCGGGACGCCGGGCGGCCGAAGTCCCCATGACGGCGAACAGCGAGCGCCGGGCCTTGGGTTCGCTGCCGTAAGCGGGGATCAGCGGCCAGAACACCCGGCGTCCCAGCAGGACCAGGACGGCGGGCAGCAGCGTCGTCATCGCGACCAGCGCCGCGAGCACGCCGACCATGCCGACCGGGCCCATGCCGCTGCTGGAGTTGAGGTCGGCGGCGAGCAGGCAGAGCAGTCCGGCGGCGACGGTGCCGGAGGAGGCGAGGATCGCGGGTCCGCAGCCGCGCAGGGCGGTGCGCATGGCGTCGTACGGCCGCTCGTGGCGGCGGAGTTCCTCGCGGTAGCGGGAGACCAGCAGACCAGGTCCGTGGCCTCCCCGCCCGGCAACTGGTCCTGGATGCGCGCCACTTGAGTGGAGTCGGCGCTGTCGGGCAGATAGTCGACGGCGCGGTTCTGCTGCGCGTCGCTGAACTTGCCGGCGAGCGGCCCGAGCACCACGAGCGCGGCCAGCCACAGGCCGACCACCATCCACGGCACGGCACGCCGAGGCCGTGTGCCTGTCCTTGCGGCCTCCATCAGACGATCTCCCTCAGGTCCGGTGTCTGGGTCGCTACCAGACTCCCGGTGCGCGGGGGGGGTGGCGCGTCGGGCGTGGGGCCGAGCCGGGGCGTACTGCGGGGGGTGGCGCTACGGCGGGATTACTCCCGGGGGAGCAGGCGGGGGCCTGCGGTGCGGGAATGCGGTGGCCCGGGGCCGGGCCGCCGGGCCAGGGCTTCGGGTCAGGGCTTCGGGTCAGGCTGCCGAGGCCTCGACCGCGGCCTTGATCCGCCGGCCGAACGCGGGTGCGTCCTTGCGCGCCGCGCCGGCGGCGAGCGGGAGCAGCAGTTTGCCCACGCCATGGCCTTCGAGGACGTTGAACAGCCGCACCCGGGTGCCGCCGTCGGCCGTCGGCTCCAGGTCGTAACCACCCTCGCGGGCAGTGATGGTGTTGTGGGACACCTCCCGCCAGCGGACCCGTGTGGGTGCGGTCATTTCGCTGATCTCGAAGTCCCGCTCGGACTTCATCCCGGCGTCCTTGACGGTGCTGTGGAAGACGGTCCCGACCTGCGTCGCGCCCTCCGGCCGTTTGTCGATCCGCAGAACACGCGGGCTGAACTCCGGGTCGTGCCGCCCGTCCGCGAGGTAGGCGAACACTTCCTCGATGGGGCGGTCGATGTCGATGACGGCCTCGAACTGCGTACTCATACGCTTCTCCTCGGGAGAGCGGGCCGGGAGGCGCCACGCGCCGGCGATGGGCGGGCCGCAGCCCGCTGCACGCGGGCCCGGCAGCCGGCACACGCCGACGGGCGCGTGTACCTCCAGACTACCGCCGAGGCCGCCGCGCACCATCGGCGCCAGGTCAGGACGGGGTGCGGGCCGCCTCCAGCAGGCAGGTCACCTCGTCGGTGCACATGGTCAGGGCCGCCCAGGGTGATCGCTCTCTCCGCCCGCAGGGCTCAGGCGGCGGCCGACGGGACCAGCAGCCTGCCCATCGCGGCCAGCACCGACGGCTCGACCCGGTAGTAGACCCAGGTCCCGCGCCGCTCCGAGGTGAGCAGGCCGGCCTCCTTGAGCTTCTTCAGGTGGTGGGACACCGTGGGCTGGGAGACACCGACGTCGGAGATGTCGCACACGCAGGCCTCGCCGCCCTCGTGCGAGGCCACCGCGGAGAACAGCCGGAGCCGGACCGGATCACCCAGCGCCTTGAACATCCGCGCGGCCGTCTCGGCCTCCTCGGCGGTCATCGGGCGCTCGGTCAGCGGCGGGCAGCACGGCACCACACCCTGGCCATCGGCGGGCTCGAGCAGCGGCAGCACCTTCGCGTTCGACATGCGTCTATGTTGACACATGTCGAAGCAGCATCACCGAGCCCCGCCTCACTTCGATGACTGTCTATGTTGACGCTCATCAATACAGGTGCCATGCTGGGCTGCGCAGGCATCGACAGATGTCGAAGTACGCGAGGAGTCGCCGTGAACGCGCCCGTCAACGCAGAGCTGCCCGTCGTGGTGATCGGGGCCGGACCCGTGGGTCTGGCCGCCGCCGCTCACCTGGTCGACCGGGGCATCGAGCCGCTGGTCCTGGAGGCGGGGGCCGCCGCCGGGGCCGCGGTGCGCGAGTGGTCGCATGTGCGTCTCTTCTCCACCTGGGGCGAGGTGGTCGATCCCGCCGCCGAGAAGCTCCTGGCCCCCACGGGCTGGTCACGCCCAGACCCGGCCGGCTACCCCTCCGGCGGCGACTGGGCGGAGCGCTATCTGCAGCCGCTCGCGGACACCCTGGGCGAGCGTGTGCGCTACCGCGCTCGCGTCACCGGTGTCTCCCGGGCCGGCCGGGACAGGATCGTGGACGCGGACCGCGAGCGGCAGCCGTTCGTCGTGCACGTCGCCCACGCCGGCGGACGTGAGGAACGCCTGCTCGCCCGTGCTGTCGTCGACGCCTCCGGCACCTGGAGCACACCGTCCCCGGCCGGCGGCAGCGGACTGCCCGCGCTCGGCGAGAAGGCCGCCGCGGACCGGATCACCTACCGAGTCCCGGACGTGAAGGACGCCGCGGTCCGCGCCCGGTACGCGGGCAGGCGCATCGCCGTGATCGGCTCCGGCGCCTCCGCCTTCACCGCACTCGTGTATCTGGCCGACCTCGCCAAGTCCGAGGACGGCAGGGGGACGAAGGCCATGTGGATCCTGCGCCGGGGCATCTCGGGCTCCACCTTCGGCGGCGGCGAGGCCGACCAGCTCCCCGCCCGCGGCGCCCTGGGCCTGGCGGCGAAGGCCGCCGTCGACGAGGGCCACGCGGACGCCGTCCCCGGCTTCCGCACCGAGGCGATCGAACGCGACCCCGACGGCCGTCTGATCCTGGCCGGCGAGGACGGCCGCCGGCTGGACCCGGTCGACGAGGTGATCGTGCTGACCGGCTTCCGGCCCGACCTGTCCTTCCTGGACGAGCTGCGCCTTCGCCTCGACGAACGCCTGCAGGCCCCCGTCGCCCTGGCCCCGCTGATCGACCCCAACCAGCACTCCTGCGGCACCGTCCACCCCCACGGCCACCGCGAACTCGCCCATCCCGAGCAGGGCGTGTACCTGGTCGGGATGAAGTCCTACGGCCGCGCCCCGACGTTCCTGGCGATGACCGGCTACGAGCAGGTCCGCTCCGTCGCCGCGGCGATCGCCGGTGACCTGGAGTCCGCCGACCGCGTGGAACTGACGCTCCCCGAGACGGGAGTCTGCGGCGGCGCGGGCCTGTTCGACACCCCCGAGGCACAGGAGTCCGAAGGCGGCCGCTGTTGTGCGCCCGCCCCGCAGGTCGTCCGGCTCGACGCTCCGGGACGAGTCCCGACGGTCACCGAACAGCCTTCTGCGGGCGGCTGCTGCGGAACGTGATCAGCGGCGGCGTGTCACGACGGCGTGCGGGCCGATTCCAGGAGGCGGGTGATGTCGTCGGTGCAGATGGTCAGGGCCGCGCCGACGGTGGCGAGGGTGTCGCGTTCGGCGGGGGTGTAGGGGCCGTCGGCGAGGGCGATGCGGGCGGCCTGCAGCAGGATCGATTCGCGGCCGGGGGCGGCGAGGTGCGGGGCGAGCGGGTCGAGGGCCTCGTGCAGCTCGATGGCGAGGCCGGCCGCGCAGGGCTCGCCGGTGATGCGGCCGGTGTCGGCGGCCAACGCGTCGACGAGTGAGGCGAGTTGCTCCTCCGTGCAGTCCTCGAAGCCGGCCGCGCGGACGGTGGCCGTGGCGGTCTCCAGGGCGGCGCGGGACGCGGTGCCGCCGGCGGCGAGCACGGCGAGGGCGACGGTGTGCACGGCGTCGCGGAGCATCGCGGAGAAGCGGGTGGTGGTCGGGTGGTCGAGGACGTCGGTGCCGAAGTGGCGGCGGCAGGCGGCGCACTCGACGACCGGGCCGGTCTCGCCGCGCGGCAGCACCGGCACACCCAGCAGACAGAAGCGGCGATGCCCGGCGAGGCGCTGGTAGTTGCGGTCGCCGCCGCAGCCGGGGCAGAAGAACTCCCCGTCACCGACCGGCGTCCAGGCGATGCGGGTGCCGAGAAGGCGCGCAAGCGCGGCGGCACGGCCGTTCGGTCCCCGTCCTGGCAGCACGTCACACCTCCATCAGCCACAGCATCGTCGCCGCGCTTGCGTGATGTTAGCCACATCCTCCGGGCGGAGTCAGCACCCCGGACGAGACCTTTCCGTGACCTCTACAACGAGTTGGCCGGTATACGACGGGGCTCCGCCCGCCCCGAAAGGCGGACGGAGCCCGCAGATCCCGCGAACCGGCTGCTCAGCGGGCCGCGCGGTTGACGGCCGAGACGACCGCCTTCAGCGAGGCGCGCGTGGTGTTCGCGTCGATTCCGATGCCCCACAGGACCTTGTCGCCGATGGCGCACTCGATGTAGGAGGCGGCCTGCGCGGAGGCGCCCTCGCTCATCGTGTGCTCCTGGTAGTCCAGCAGGCGTACGTCGATGCCGATGGACTGCAGCGCGTCGAAGAAGGCCGAGATCGGACCGTTGCCGGTGCCGGTCAGCACGGTGTCCTGACCGTCCACGGTGGCCTCGACGGTGAGCGTGTCCACACCGTCCCGGTCCGTGGTGGACTGCCCGTTCCTGACCTGGATGCGGCCCCAGGGGTTGTCCGGGTTGGGCAGGTACTCGTCCTGGAAGATCTCCCAGATGTCCTGCGGCGTGACCTCGCCGCCCTCGGCGTCCGTCTTCGCCTGGATGATCCTGGAGAACTCGATCTGCATCCGGCGCGGCAGGTCCAGGTTGTGGTCGTTCTTCAGGACGTAGGCGATACCGCCCTTGCCGGACTGCGAGTTGACCCGGATGACCGCCTCGTAGGAGCGGCCGACGTCCTTGGGGTCGATGGGCAGGTACGGCACGGCCCACTCCAGGTCGTCGACGGTGACGCCCTTGGCCTTGGCCTCAGCCTCCATGGCGTCGAAGCCCTTCTTGATGGCGTCCTGGTGGGAGCCGGAGAAGGACGTGTAGACCAGGTCGCCCACGTACGGGTGGCGCGGGTGGACCTCCATCTGGTTGCAGTACTCCCACGTGCGACGGATCTCGTCGATGTCGGAGAAGTCGATCTGCGGGTCGACGCCCTGGGAGAACAGATTCATGCCCAGGGTGACCAGGTCGACGTTGCCGGTGCGCTCGCCCTGCCCGAACAGGCAGCCCTCGACGCGGTCGGCGCCGGCCATCACCGCCAGTTCGGCGGCGGCGACGGCGGTGCCGCGGTCGTTGTGCGGGTGGGCCGACAGGCAGATGTACTCGCGGCGGGAGAGGTTGCGGTGCATCCACTCGAAGCGGTCGGCGTGCGTGGAGGGCGTGGAGCGCTCGACGGTGGCCGGCAGGTTCAGGATGATCTCCCGGTCGGGGCCGGGCTGCCAGACGTCCATCACCGCCTCGCAGACCTCCAGCGCGAAGTCCAGCTCGGTGTCGGTGAAGATCTCCGGCGAGTACTGGTAGCCGAACTCGGTCTCGTCGCCCAGCAGCTTCTCGGCGTACTCCATCACCAGGCGGGTGCCGTCGACGGCGATCTGCTTGATGTCGTCCTTGGAGCCGCGGAAGACGACCCGGCGGAAGACCGGGGCGGTGGCGTTGTACAGGTGGACGGTGGCCCGCTTGGCACCCTGCAGCGACTCGACGGTCCGCTCGATCAGGTCCTCGCGGGCCTGGGTCAGTACGGAGATGGTGACGTCGTCCGGGATGGCGCCGGGCTCCTCGATGATGGAGCGCACGAAGTCGTAGTCGGTCTGGCCGGAGGCGGGGAAGCCGACCTCGATCTCCTTGTAGCCCATCTTGACCAGCAGGTCGAACATCGCGCGCTTGCGGGCGGGCGACATGGGGTCGATCAGGGCCTGGTTGCCGTCGCGCAGGTCGGTGGACAGCCAGCGCGGGGCTTTGGTGATCCGGTTGTTGGGCCAGGTGCGGTCGGGGATGTCGACCTGCTCGTAGCGGCCGTACTTGTGGATCGGCATGGGGCTGGGCTGCTGGCGGTTTGCCATTTCCTGGGGCTCCTCGATGGTCCGCGGGGGTCCGGATGGACGGCCGACGGCGCAGCGCCAAACTCCGCGGGGAGGGGGTCGGCCTCGACTACAGGCCCTCGCCGCGGCAGCTAAGGAGAAGCAGCCCGAAACGCATGGTGCTCCGCAGCTTAACCGAGCCGCGCTTGGTGCGGGGGCATGTATCAGTATGCGGGACGGGAGGGATGAACAGGACAAACATGCCGCATACCACTTCGCCCCGCGGCTCGGCGGCGGAATGCCCGCACAATTCACCAATCATGGTTGCAGGACGTGACATCGGCGTCACACAGTGCCATCGTGCCGCCATGACCAGGCCCGTCTTCTGCACCATCGTTCCGCCGCACGTCCTGGACCGGCTCGCCCAGGCCGACGACCCCGTCCTCGCCGGTCCCGCACGCCGCACCCTCCAGCGCGACGCCTACGAGCGCACCCAGCGCCGCCTGACCACCGTCGTCGGCGCCCGGGGCGTCGCCCCGCTCGCCGCGGCCGAGCCCGGCAAGCCGCACCGCACGGTGTACGACGCCCGCAACGGCACCGACCTGCCCGGCCGCAAGGTCCGCGGCGAGGGCGGCGAACCCGGCAAGGACGCCACCGTCAACCGTGCCTACGCGGGCCTGGGCGCCACCTTCGAGCTGTTCCTCAAGGGCTACGGGCGCGACTCGATCGACGGCAACGGACTGCCGCTGGACGCGACCGTGCACTACGACCGCGAGTACAACAACGCCTTCTGGAACGGCGAGCAGATGGTCTTCGGGGACGGCGACGGGGAGATCTTCCTGGACTTCACCATCCCCATCGACGTCATCGGCCACGAGCTCGCCCACGGCGTCACCCAGTACACGGCGAACCTGACCTACTTCGGCCAGCCCGGCGCGCTCAACGAGTCCGTCTCCGACGTCTTCGGCGCCCTGATCAAGCAGTACACGCTGGGCCAGACGGCCGACGAGGCCGACTGGCTGATCGGCGCCGGCCTGCTCGCCCCGCGCGTCACCGGCAAGGCGCTGCGCTCCATGAAGGCGCCGGGCACCGCGTACGACGACGACGTCCTCGGCAAGGACCCGCAGCCGGCGACCATGGACGACTATGTGAGCACCGGCCGCGACAACGGCGGGGTGCACATCAACTCCGGCATCCCCAACCACGCCTTCTACCTCGCTGCCACCGAGCTCGGCGGGCACGCCTGGGAGCGGGCCGGACAGGTCTGGTACGACGTGCTCACCGGCGGCGAGCTGCAGCAGGACGCGTCGTTCAGCGACTTCGCCACGCTCACCGTGAAGGCGGCCCGCGCCCGCTACGGCGACGGCGAGGAGCTGGACGCGGTGAACAAGGCCTGGGAGCAGGTCGGGGTGCGGACCCTGTAGTTCCGTACTAGACACGGAGCCATGCGCATTCAGGTGAGACGCACCGGCGGTTTCGCGGGCATCGAGCGGGTGGCCGAGGTGGACACCTCGGGCCGGGCCGATGCCGACGAGTGGCATGCCCTGGCCGAGCAGGCGATGTCCGCCGGCCGGGGCACCCCGCCCATCGGCGTGCCCGACGGCTTCAGCTACCAGATCACGGTCGACGGCAGAACCGTCTACTGCTCCGACCCACGGCTGACCGACGAGCAGCGCCGGCTGATCAGCCGGGTACTGAAGGAAGGGGCCTGACGGAAGGGGCCTGACGGAAGGGGCCTGAAGGAAGGGGCCTGAAGGAAGGGGCCTGAAGCAACGGGGCCGGGGCCAGTGCCGCAGCCCCAACGAAGCCCGCCCGCTGGGCCGTTGACTTCCGTTACCCGGGGTACGGATGATCCGTGCCATGGCGACCACGCATCCCTTCCCCCGCTTCCCCGACGGCTTCCTGTGGGGCGTGTCCACCTCCGCCCACCAGATCGAGGGCGCGGCCGGGCTGCGCGAGCGGTCGGTGTGGGACGCCTTCACCGAGCAGCCGGGGCGGGTGAAGGACGGCTCGACCGCAGCGGTGGCCTGCGACCACTACCACCGCTACCGCGAGGACGTGGCGCTGCTGGCGGCGCTGGGCGTGAACGCCTACCGCTTCTCGGTGTCCTGGCCGAGGGTGCTGCGCGAGGGCGGCCTTGACTTCTACGACCGGCTGGTGGACGAGCTGTGCGCGGCCGGCATCCGCCCGGTGCCGACGCTGTTCCACTGGGACCTTCCGCTCGCCCGGCACGAGGCGGGCGGCTGGCGGGAGCGGGACACGGCCGAGCGCTTCGCCGAGTACGTGTCGCGGGTCGCGGGCCGGCTGGGCGACCGTGTGCGGCAGTGGATCACCCTCAACGAGCCCGCCGAGCACACCCTGCTCGGGCATGCGCTGGGCACCCACGCACCCGGTGAGCGGCTGATGTTCGACGCGCTGCCGGTGGCTCACCACCAGCTGCTCGCCCACGGCCTGGCGGTACGGGCGCTGCGCGCGGCCGGTGCGGCCGAGGTCGGCCTGACCAACTCGCACGGCCCGACCTGGCCGGCCTCGCCCGAGGCGGCCGACACCGAGGCGGCGGACTTCTACGACGTGCTGCTGAACCGCATGTTCGCCGAGCCGGTCCTGCTGGGCGCCTACCCGGAGGGCATCGGCGAGCTGATGCCGGACGGCGCGGCGGACGACCTGAAGATCATCGCCGAGCCGCTCGACTTCTACGGCGTCAACTACTACGCGCCGACGAAGGTGGGCGCACCGCAGGGCGCCGAGATCGACTTCGGCGGGGTGCGCATGCCGGCGGAACTGCCCTTCTCGGTGCGCGAGATCGAGGGCCGCCCGCGCACCGGCTTCGGCTGGCCGGTGGTCCCGGAGGGCCTGACCGAGCTGCTCACCGGCTTCCGCGACCGCTACGGCGACCGCCTGCCGCCCGTGGTCGTCACCGAGAACGGCTGCTCCTACGAGGGCCTCGACGACCAGGACCGCATCAGCTACCTGGACGGCCACCTGCGCGCCCTGCACGAGGCGATCCGGGCCGGCGTGGACGTGCGCGGCTACTTCGTCTGGTCGCTGATGGACAACTTCGAGTGGGCGGAGGGGTACGCCCGCCGCTTCGGCCTGGTCCATGTCGACTACGCGACGCTGGAGCGCACCCCGAAGGCGTCCTACGCCTGGTACCGGGACTTCCTGAGCGCCCAGCGCCGGCCCGCGTGACCAGTCCGGCGCCGGCCGGGGTCAGAAGCCGAGGCGCCTGAGCTGCTTGGGGTCGCGCTGCCAGTCCTTGGCGACCTTGACGTGCAGATCGAGGAAGACCGGGGTGCCCAGCAGCGCCTCGATCTGCTTGCGGGACTTGATGCCGACCTCCTTCAGGCGCTTGCCCTTGGGGCCGATGATGATGCCCTTCTGGCTGGGGCGCTCGATGAAGAGGTTGGCGTGGATGTCGAGCAGCGGCTTGTCGGCGGGCCGGTCCTCGCGCGGCAGCATCTCCTCCACGACGACGGCGATGGAGTGCGGCAGCTCGTCGCGGACGCCCTCCAGGGCGGCCTCGCGGATCAGCTCGGCGACCATGACCTGCTCGGGCTCGTCGGTCAGATCGCCCTCGGGGTAGAGGGCGGGCCCCTCCGGCAGCAGCGGGATGAGCAGGTCGCCGAGGAGATCGACCTGCTTGTTCGCGGTCGCCGAGACCGGGACGATCTCCGCCCACTCGATGCCCAGCTCCTTGCCGAGCTGGTCGACCGCGATCAGCTGCTCGGCCAGGGCCTTGGAGTCCACCAGGTCGGTCTTGGTGACCACCGCGACCTTCGGGGTCTTCTTGATCCCGGCGAGCTCCTTGGCGATGAAGCGGTCACCGGGGCCGATCTTCTCGTTGGCCGGCAGGCAGAAGCCGATGACGTCGACCTCGGCCCAGGTCGTGCGCACCACGTCGTTCAGGCGCTCGCCGAGCAGGGTGCGCGGCTTGTGCAGTCCGGGGGTGTCCACCAGGATCAGCTGCGCGTCCGGGCGGTGCACGATCCCGCGCACGGTGTGCCGGGTGGTCTGCGGCCGGTTGGACGTGATGGCCACCTTCTGCCCGACCAGAGCGTTCGTGAGGGTGGACTTGCCCGCGTTGGGACGGCCCACGAAGCAGGCGAAACCGGCCCGGTGCGCGGCGTCGGCCGGCTGCTCGGATGACTGGGTACGAACGCTCATGGCGACCATTGTCGCTGATCGCCGGAGCCCGTCCGCACCACGGCCGGTGCGGGCCGGACACCACGGGGCGTCCGGCCCGCCGGAACACTGCCGTCACACTGCCGTCCGGGTGCGGCGCCGGGGATCAGTCGAAGACGAACGGTCCCGGCGACTGGGGGCCGGTCGCGGTGCAGGTGATGGTGATGAAGCCGAACACGGTCATCTTCAGCGAGCCGCCGTAGGCCTCCAGGCTGTCGCCCGAGGCCACGGTGCCGGACAGCGGGCCGACGGTGATGGGGTCACCCGTCGCCATGGCCGGGTTCTTGGTGCCCTTGAAGACGACGCTGCCGCCGCCGGTCTTGGTCATGGTGAGGGTGGAGACGATCGAGTCCTGCCCCAGCGCGACGGGCGCGGTCATCGCGGTGGTGCGCAGGGTGAGGGTGGCGGCGGTGCCGTCCTGGGTGGCGGTGAGGGTGGCCTCGCCGTCGCCGTAGCTCCCGCAGTCGGCGGTGATCGTCGCGGTGCCGGGGCTGACGGCGGCGGCCGTGGGTGCGAAGGCGAGTCCGGTGACGGCGAGACCGGCCGTCAGCAGCGAGATGCCTGTTCCGATGCGCTTGCCTCTGGTGACTCTCATGGGGTTCCGGGTCCCTTCGGTGTGGGGGGAACTGCCGGTGTCTGACAGACCGTCAGACAAGCCGGTACCCATTGATGCGCGCGAGGCGAGGCGCGACAAGGTTGAAAACTGGCCTACTTACCGCTGGTAACGGCCCTGTTCTCGTATAGCTGCCGCCGCCCGACAAGTAGCTCTCTGTAGCAAATCAGGGGTGTGCTTGTCTGTGTTTTCGATCTTCCCGTCCCCTCTCCGGTACTGCGCGGTCACCGTGGTCATGCCATGACGACCCGGAGGAGGCCGGGGTGCGGCAGGAGTGGGAGCCGGAGGACCTGATCGAGGTCTGGACGCTGCTCGAAGACGACATGAAGCGGCTGCGGAACAAGTCCGGAGCGAACCGGCTGGGGTTCGCTCTGCTGCTGAAGTTCTTCGAGGTGGAGGCCCGTTTCCCGGAGAGCGCCGGGGAGATCCCGGAGCCGGCGGTGTCGTACGTGGCCCAGCAGGTGAAGGTGCCGGCCGGGGAGTGGGCGTCGTACGACTGGGCGGGGCGGGCGATCACGCGGCACCGGTCGGAGATCCGGGCCGCGTACGAGTTCCGTGAGTCGACCGAGGAGGACCAGGCGGCGCTGGCGGAGTGGCTGAGCGCGGAGCTGTGCCCGGTGGAGCTGTCGCGTGAGCGCCTGGTGGCCGCGGTGGTGGCCCGCTGCCGCAACGACCGCATCGAGCCGCCCGCGCCGGCAAAGGTCGACCGCCTGGTGGGCCGGGCGATCAGGGCGTTCGAGGAGCGGTTCTGTCGCACCACGATGGAGCGGCTGCCGCGGGCGACCCGGGACCGGCTGGATGAGCTGATCTCGGGTGAGGAGTCCGCGGACGGCGAGGGCGAGGCCGATGTGGTGGGCGGCGGGCGGTCGTTCCGGGACGTGCACTACGCGGCGATCCGCCAGCCGCAGGACCCGGAGGTGTTCATCACCGCCTTGCAGGGCCGGCTGCGGGCGTCCCTGGACCGGCTGGAGACGGCGCTGGTTCAGGACACCACCGGCGGGGTGAGCATCACCCGCAGGCACGGCGAGCCGTGGATCAAGGTCTCTCCCCAGCCGAAGCTGGAGGAGCCGGAGAACCTGGTGGCGGTCAAGGCCGAGATGGAGAGGCGCTGGGGGACCATCGACCTGTTGGACATCATCAAGGAAGCCGAGTTCGACACCGGCTTCACCGGCGAGTTCACCTCGGTGGCCACCAGCGAGCGGTTGCCGAGGGAGGTGCTGCGGCGCCGACTGCTGCTGGTGCTGTTCGCGCTGGGCACGAACATGGGCATCAAGCGGGTGGTGGCCACCGGCAAACACGGCGAGTCGGAGGCGGTCCTGCGCCGGGTGCGGCACCTGTTCGTCAACCGGGACAACCTGCGCGCGGCGGTGACGAAGCTGGTCAACGCCACCTTGGCCGCCCGTGACGAGGCGTGGTGGGGCACGGGGACAGCGTGCGCGTCCGACAGCCGCAAGTTCGGGGCCTGGTCGAGCAACTTCATGACCGAGTGGCACCAGCGCTACCGCGGCCCCGGTGTGATGATCTACTGGCACGTCGAGCGGAAGTCGGTGTGCATCTACTCGCAGCTGAAGTCGTGTTCGGCCTCCGAGGTCGCCTCGATGATCGAGGGCGTGCTGCGGCACTGCACCGAGATGGTCGTGGACCGGCAGTACACCGACACCCACGGTGCCTCGATCGTCGGGTTCGCCTTCGCGCACATGCTCGACTTCAAGCTGATGCCGAGGCTGAAGAACATCGGCTCTTCCCGGCTGTACCGGCCGGCGGCCGGGTAGGACGACAATTGGCCGACCCTGGCGCCGGTGCTGTCCACCCGCACCATCGACTGGGAGCTGATCCGCCAGCAGTACGACCAGATCGTGAAGTACACCACCGCGCTGCGGCTGGGGACGGCCGAGGCCGAGCAGGTGCTGCGGCGTTTCACCCGCGGCGGGCCGAAGCACCCGACCTACCGGGCGATCGAGGAGCTGGGACGGGCGGTGCGTACGGCGTTCATCTGCGACTACCTCGCCGATGCCGAGATGCGCCGGGAGATCCACGAGGGCTTGCAGGTGGTGGAGAACTGGAACAGCGCGAACAAGGACCTGTTCTACGGCAAGGACGGGGACCTGACCGGCAAGGACAAGGAGTCGCAGGAGGTGTCCATGCTCGCCCTGCACCTCCTTCAGTCCGCTCTGGTCCACGTCAACACCCTGCTGCTTCAGCAGATCCTCGCCGACCCCGAGTGGGCAGAACGCCTCACCGACGCCGACCGGCGGGCCCTGTCCCCGTTGTTCTGGACTCACGTCAACCCCTACGGCCGGTTCGAGCTGGACATGAACAGCCGCCTGGAGCTGGACCTGACCGCCCGGGCTGCGACGGTGCCCGGCCCGCGCACCGCGCCCGAGGCGGAACCCGTCCGATCGGCGGCGGACGGTGTGGTCAGTCAGGACGTCCCGGCGTCGGGCGGGTGAGGCACGGAGGACTTCGGAAACGGTTCGGCCGAACCGTGCAGCCGCGGACTGTCAGCCCCGTGCGGCACGATGGGTGCGGCCGAATACCCAACTGCCCCGGCCGCCTTGAGTCAGGAGGTCACGATGTCGGAGCTCACTGCCGTTTGCACGCCGAACAGCTACCCGCACGAGGACGGCCGAGTCGAGCACGGGTACCAGCTCAACGTGCTTGATCAGGACCTCGTCGTTGTGGCCACCGTGGACCTCCCGGACTGGGAGAGCTTCCAGCAGGAGGAGGCCGGCCAGCGACTCGCCGACGCGGGCTTTGCCCTCCAGGCAGGTTCCGACTCGGCTGATGCGGAGGGCTGGAGCCCCGCCGGCCTCGGCTACATGGCGCCCGTCGTCCGTGCCAAGGCCGCCGAGCGTTTGACCTCCTCGAACTGAACGGCATCCTGAACGCCATGGACGAGGCACGCGACGTCCTCACCGAGGACGAGATCAACGACCTGCTCGACGGTGACCGCGACGCCGGATGGGACGCGGACGAAGTACGGGTCGGCCCCGGCGGCGCCCCACGGGGGGAGGGCGGCGCCGGGGCCGGGTACGGGGACCTGACGCGGGGTGGGTCAGGTGGCGGGGATGACGTAGGCGCGGGCGAAGTGGGTGCCGATGTGCGCTTCGTGGAGGTGGCCGGCGATGGCGCGGTCGCCTTCGACGCCCATGACGACGTGGAGGTGGACGAAGCCGTTGCGGATCTCGCCGGTGCCGGTCATCTCGCCGGGCAGGTCGTACTTGGTGATGGTGTCCTTGAGCGCGTCGGTCTCGGGCATGGTCGAGACGGTGAAGGAGTCCGCGGCCCCGATCAGGGAGACGATCGCGGCGTCGGTGATGCCGGCCTCGGCGGCCTGGCGGTTCAGCTCGGCGACGAGCTCACCGGCGGGGACTTCAAAGACGATCATGCGGGACTCCGTCCGATCATGGGGCTCAGCTCCCGCAGCATGACCGAGGAGCACCAGCGGGCGCCAGCATCCCGGGGGTTGAGGGCTTCCCTGGCGAAGCGGGTGGCGAGGAAGTCCGCCCGGTGGGCGTACGCGGCGGGCTGGGAGGCGATCCGGCCGGCGGTCGTCCAGTCCACGGCGCAGACCCGGGAGGTGACGGCCGTCATGTAGAGGTGGCGGACCTCGGCGTCGTGGGCCAGGACGCGGGCGACCTGGTCGGCCTGCCCCTGTCCGGGCAGCTTGGCGAGGATGCCCGCGGCGTTGACGCGCAGGATCGGTACGTCGCCGTCCAGCATCCACCGGCGCAGGTTCGCCGTGGCGGCCTTGTCCGTCAGCGACGCGGTGACGATGTCCGCGCCGTGCGTGGTCTGCACTTGGGCCAGGGGGACCGGGTCGCTCCCGGCGATGCTGGCCGCCATCTCGGTGGCGAGCGCGCCGTGGGTGACGGCCAGGGCGGACAGTCCCAGGAAGGCTCGTCGGTTCACGCGGTCGAGCGTAGCCTCCGCCTCCAACTGTTCGACAGGGACGCCCAGTACGCGGGACAGGTGCCCGATCCAGTGCCTGCCGGGGATGACCTTGCCCGTCTCCCATCGCTTGACCGCGTCGCGGCCCGGGGCGCCGGTGGGGTCACCAGCACAAATGGCCAGCTGCTCGGCGAGCTGGGTTTGCGTCCAGGGCTTGAGTAATCGCAGATCGCGGATCAACTGTCCGATCGGCATGGGCACATGATGACCCCCAAGATGCCCCTCCGTGGTCGCCTCGTCACGGTTCACCCTTGCGGGAGCCCGAACACCGGAGGTCGCGTCATGAACACCACGCACCGGCCCGTCTCCCACCGCCGCCTGCCCGACTGGCTGACCGAGGGCGTCGCGGCCGTCGACGGCCAGGGACGGCGGGGCATCGTGCAGTTCATCGGCGAGTGGGAAGACCCCGCCACCCGGCGCGTGATCAAGTGCGCGGTCTTCCTGCGCCCACAGGGCGGCGGCACGGAGTGGATCGTCGCCGACCACCGCACCCTCACCCAGGGCTGACAGGCTTCCCGCCCCGGCCAGGGGCGGGCAGGCGGGCCTTGCAGGGCAACACGCCCCGCAGGCTCGCGGCACCAACGGCACGCGGGCGGCAGGCGCCCGCACTGTCCCGTAACCACGCACCGAAGGAGAAGGCCCGTGGAGTCCAAGTCCACTGTCGCCGCCGTCGCCCCGGCGGAGGAGACCGAGATCACCGGCCCCGTGGTGGTCGCCGTCGACGTGGAGGACGAGGAGTAACCCCTCGCCCTCGCGCGTCCTGACCTGGGCGCCCCCTTCCCGGGCCCGGGCGGGCCCGGGAAGGGGGCGCCCCTCGGTGTGAGAAGTGGAGGTTGGAAGTGATTCACGTGTTCGTCGGGCCGACGCTGCCCAGATCCGAGCCGCAGCTCACCGCCCCTGGTGTACGGATATGGCCGCCGGCCCGGCACGGCGACCTGTTCGATCCCGCGATCCGCAGCGGCGACACCGCGCTGATCATCGACGGGGTGTATCACCAGGCGCCGGCACTGCGGCACAAGGAGATCCTGGCCGCGATGGGCCGGTCAGTGACGGTGATCGGGGCCGCGAGCATCGGCGCGCTGCGGGCCGCCGAACTGGACCGGTTCGGGATGCTCGGCGTCGGCCGTATCTACGCCGCCTACGCCCAGGGGGAGCTCGACGGCGACGACGAGGTGGCGGTCGGGCAGGTGCCGGACGGCGAGTTCGGCGCGCTGACCTGGCCGGTGGTCAACCTCCGGCACATCCTCCAGGTTGCCCGGGCGGCCGGGGTCCTCGACGGCGGACGCGCTGCCCGGCTGCTGGCGGCGCTGCGGGCGGTCTACTACCCGCAGCGCACCTGGGCCGCCGTACGGGCCGTATGCCGCCGCCGGGGCGAGGGGGAGTTCGCCGACTGGCTCGCCGAGCGACGCGCGCAGGACGAGCACTTCGGCGACCTCAAGCGCGTGGACGCCCTCGCCGCCGTACGCACCGCGCTGGACGGCTGCACAGCGCCGCAGACCGGCCCCCATCTGGTGCCTGCGGTGTGGGAGACGACGTACTTCCGGCGCTGGTCCAATGCCTTCGCCCGCACCTGCGTGGACGGGCTGGAGCTGTCCACCGAGGACCGCCTCGTCTACCAGCAGGTGTTCGACCCTGCCTTCGCCGTGACGTGGGCGGCCTACCTCGAACACCGTTCCCTCCACCCCGCCGACGGCGGCAAGGGCCTGCCGCTGGAGGAGCGGCTGGTCCAGGTGACCGGCGGGGACCTGCCCGCCGACCGCGTGTTCCACCCCGCGGTCGACCTGTGCGACGAGCGGACCGTGGCCCTGCTGCTGGCCGCCGAGACGGAGCAGGACCGCCGGGCGGTCGCCCAATACGCCGATGCCCTCGCGGCCGAGCGCCGCACCCGGCCCGGGTTCACGGCCGACGCGGTGCGCGATGACCTCACCCGCCGGCTCCTGATGCGGGTGTGGCAGTGCCCTGAGCGGGAGTTCGACGCGGAGGCGTCCGCGCGCGGCCTGGTCTGCGGGGCCCGCGCCGTGGCGGCGGCCAAGCGGCTCGTGCCCGGGCTGCTTCAGGAGATGGCAGAGACGACCGAGCGGACGGAGGCGGCCGGTGTTACGCGGTGACGGCCTGGTGGCGCTGCCGCGCACCGTACGGGCCCGGACGCCGGAGGAGACGTGGCAGGCGGTGGCCGGGCTCCTGCCGGAGTTCGGCATCACCCGCGTCGCAGATCTGACCGGCTTGGACGTGATCGGGCTGCCGGTGTGGACGGCGATTCGGCCCGCCTCGCTCACCTTGAGCACCTCCCAGGGCAAGGGCGCCACCGCCCTGCTGGCGAAGCTGTCCGCGGTCATGGAGGCGATCGAGCTGTGGCACGTCGAGCAGCCGCTGCCCGTCGCCGCGTACGGTCCGGCCGCTGAGGTCGCCCCCGACTGCCCCGTGACGGCCCTGCCCATGACCGTCCCGCACCCGGAGTACACCCTGGCCCGGATGGTGTGGGAGTGGGCCACCGGCACCGGCCTGGTCAGCGGGGAGAAGGTGCTGCTGCCGGTCGACCTGGTCCGCCGCCGGGTGCAGCGGCCGGAGTGGACCCCGGACCTGCTGCGCGCGACCAGCACCGGACTCGCGTGCGGCAACACCCGCGACGAGGCCCTGCTGCACGCCCTGTTCGAGGTCGTGGAGCGGGACGTGCTGTACCGGGACGGGCAGGCGGACGGGCGGCGGCGCACCCTCATTGCGCCCGGCACGGTCGACGACCTGCACGGCCGCGAGGTCATCGGCCGGCTGGTGGCCGCGGGCATGGCGCTGGAGATCGCGCTGGTGGACGGCCCGTACGGGCTGCCGGTGTGCGTCGCCTACCAGTGGTCGGAGGACTACCCGGTCGTTTTCGCCGGCGGCGGCTGCCACAACGACCCCGGGATCGCCCTGACCCGTGCGCTGACCGAGGCCGCGCAGTCCCGGCTGACTGCCATCGCCGGAACCCGCGACGACCTGTCCAGCGGCCCCGGCAGCTTCGACACCACTGTCTTCCACCCGGCCACGACCACCGGGCTCACACCGTGGCCGCAGGCCACCGGCCACTTCACCCCGGCGGTCGGCGGCTTCGCCGAGCAGGCCCGGGAGGTGGCGCGCAGGGTCGAGCACGTCACCGGGCACGAGCCGGTGGCCCTGGACCTGTCCGCCCCGGACACGCCCGTCCATGCCGTGCAGGTGGTCTGTCCCGGCACCCGCTCACGGATCAGGAGGTCGATGCCCCGATGAACCCCACCACCGCGGCGCCGCCCGTACCCGCCGGGCAACGCTCGGTCCAGTACGACGCCTTCCACGCGGCCCGTGCCCGTACCGATCTGGTCGCCCGCCTGTACGCCGCGGCGATGGGCGAGGACTACCCCGTCGAGGTCGCCGCCTCCAGCTCCTGCGACTGGCCCCTGCTGGGGCTGATGACCGCACGGCTGAAGATGCGGCCCGGCCAGCTGCTGGTGGACGCGGGCTGCGGCACCGGCGGCATCGGCCTGTGGCTGGCCCGCGCCCTCGCCCTGCGCCTGGAGGGCTTCGACCTGTCCCCGGTCGCCATCGCTCACGCCGCCGACCGCCGTTCCCGATTCGGCCTGCCCGCCGAGCGGGCCGCCTTCCGTGTCGCCGAGCTGGAGAACACCGGCCTGCCCGACGCGAGCGCCCACGGGATCGTGTGCGTGGACGCCTTCGGCGGTGCCGCCGACCGGAGCGCGGCACTGCGTGAGCTCGGGCGTGTCCTGGCCCCGGGCGGCCGGCTGGTGATGACCCGGGCCGCCAGGCAGGGCGCCGCCCCCGCCTGGACGGAGCAGGCCCGCGCCGCCGGCCTCACGGTCGAGCACGTGGACGAGCGTCCCGCCGAACCCGCGCTGTGGGAGCGGCTCTACCAGCTGTGGATCGCCCACGCCGACGAGCTGCGCAGCGAGCTGGGCGAGGCACAGGCGCAGAACATGCTGCGCGAGGCCCACCAGGTGCTGCCCAAGCTGCCTGGGCGTCGCGCCGTGCTGCTGACCCTGCGACGCCCCGCAACCTCCCCGGCCGGGCCATGTGCGGCCGATACGATGACCCGGCCCGGCCACCAGCCCGACGAGAGGACCCCGAAGTGACCCCGCACCGCTCCACCCGTGCTGCGGTGTTCTCCGCCGGGTCCTGGGGTACCGCCGTCGCCAAGATCCTGGCCGACGCCGGAACCAGCGTCATTGTGCACGCCCGGCGGGATGAGATCGCCGACGCGATCAACACGACCCATCGCAACCCCGGCTACTTCCCGGACATCGAGCTGCCCGCCTCGCTGACCGCGACGACCGACCCGGCCGCCGCGCTCGCGGGCGCGGACTTCCTGGTGTTGTCCATCCCCGCGCAGAGCCTGCGGGGCAACCTCGCGGCGTGGGCGCCGCACATCGGGACCGACACGGTGATCGTGTCGCTGATGAAGGGCGTCGAGCAGGGCAGCCACCTGCGGGCGAGTCAGATCATCACCGAGGTGACCGGCGTGGGCGCGGAGCGGGTCGCGGTGCTGTCCGGTCCGAACCTGGCGCGCGAGATCATGGACGGCCAGCCGGCAGCGGCCACGATCGCCTGCGCCGACGAGGGCGCCGCCCACCGCTTCCAAAAGGCGTGCCACACCGGCTACTTCCGCCCCTACACCAGCACGGACGTGACCGGCTGCGAGTTGGGCGGTGCGGTGAAGAACGTCATCGCCCTCGCGGTCGGCATCGCCTCCGGCATGGGCCTGGGCCACAACGCGCAGGCCATGCTCATCACCCGCGGACTTGCGGAGACCACCCGCCTCGGCGTCGCCATGGGCGCCGATCCGCTCACCTTCGCCGGCCTGGCCGGCCTGGGCGACCTGGTGGCCACCTGCTCCTCCCCGCTGTCCCGCAACCGCACCTTCGGCACCCACCTCGGTAAGGGGCTGAGCGTGCAGGAGGCGACGGCCGCCACCCGGCAGACCACCGAGGGCGTCAAATCCGCGGAAGCGATCCTCGCCCTGGCCCGGGCCCACGACGTCGAGATGCCCATCACGGGAGTCGTCTCCGCCCTGCTAAACGAGAAGGTCACCCTCGGCGAGGCCGCCGCCGCGCTGATGCAGCGGCCCCCCAAGCCTGAGCGCTGTCCCCCGGCGCCCCGCCCACGCGGGCCGCCCCTTCGTCGCCTTCACCCTCCCCACCCGGAGGTTCCTGACCATGCACGCATCCGTGCTGTCCGCTGTCCAGATCGCCGTCACCCTCGCCCTGGTGGCGTGGATGATCACCGGCTTCACCCGCCTGCCCGGCCGCTGGCTGCGCTGGAAGATGTTCTGCCGGGCCACGTTCACGATCATCACGCTCACCGGCACCACCAAGGACGGCCGCACCGAGCCCGTGAACGTCTACGACTACCTCTCCCCGGGCTCCTTGATCCTCGGCCCGCCCCAGCTCCAGACGATCCTCGACCACCTCACCGCGAGCGGCCGGTACGACCGGGTCGACGGGCACGGCCGCGTCCTGTCCGCCCGCGGTGAGCAGAGTGTGAAGGTGAGGGCCGGCCGTGTGGTTCTTTGACGCCCTCGCCTCCGGCTTTACGCATCCCACCGACCCTGCACGGCTCCAGTGGTTCCGGATCATCTTCGGCACCGTGCTCACCGCGCGGTTCGCCCTCGCCTTCGGCCAGGGCGGCTGGGACCGCCTCACCACCGGCTCGCTCAGCACCCACCTCGGACGTCCGCCTCTGGCGCCTGGTCGCGGCCGGTGTCATCGCGGCGGAGATCGCGCTGCCGCCCGCGCTGCTCATCCCGCAGGCGATGCCGTACGCGGTCGTCGCCGGCATCGGCATGCACGCCGCCTTCACCTGCCTCAAGCCCCGCCAGCTCATCACCTTCTCCGGTCTCACCCTCGGCACGTACGTCGCCTTCGCGGCCTGACGCCCCAGGCGGGCCGCCATGACGAGCGGTGGTCGAGACGTGCACACTTCTGTAATCTGGTGTGCATGACGGAGACGACGTACTCGATCGTGGAAGCCCGCGCCCGCCTGGGCGCCATCGCGCGCGAGGTCAGTGCCACCCGTGAACCGGTCGCCATCACCGATCACGGGCAGACCGTCGCCATACTGGTCAGCCCTGCCGACGCCCTGGAGCTCCAGGAGCTGCGGGCCCTGGCCGCCTACCGCGCGCGGCAGGCGCGGGGCGAGGACGCCGGCGTGCCGCACGGCGAGGCGTACCGCCGCGTGTTCGGTGGAGCTGAGGCGTGAGCTACGAGGTCATCTGGGAGCCCGAGGCCCTCGCCCAGGCGGAGCGGTTCGCCAAGGACGACCCCGCTGGAGTGCGGCAGGTGTTCACCGCTGTAGACCGCCTCGCCGACAATCCCCGGCCCGACGGCGCGTTCGGCAGCGCCGACCTGCTGCGCATCCACATCGGCGTCTACCGCGTGATGTACGAAATCAGCGACCAGCAGATCCGCGTCAGCGTCATCCACCTCGGACGCGTGCGCTGACCCCCCGTACGCCCGTCCCCGCTGGTCAGGACTCGGTGCGGCGCGGGGCTCCACCCCTTGATCTGAAGGTCGTTTTCGCGTCCTCCAGAAGACGGTGAACCCCGCCGTAGGAGCGGCCCGTCTCCTCCGCCAGGGCCCGGATGGACTTCCCGCCCTCGTACTTCGCCTTCAGGTCGGCCGCGAGCTTGTCGCGGTCCGGGCCGGGCGTGAGCCGGCGGACCGGAGCCTTGTTCGACATGAGCTGATTCCTCCCTCGAAGACGGCGGACACTGCCATGATCGCGTGAGGCGGTGGCCTCGGCCACCGGTTCGGCGAAGGGGCGAGACTCCGGCGAGAAGAGGGGGCGGCTGGTGACGATCACGGACCCGGCCCAGTGGGAGGACCTGTTCACCCGCACCGTCGATGAGCACCCGGTGCAGTTCGTACGGCCCGCGGACACCGACCGGCCGACCTGGGCGGCGTACGAGGACGGCCGGTACCTGGGGACGGTGAGCGCCGAGCCGGACGGCGGCCGGCCACGGTGGCGGGTGCAGACCACCCACGAGGCCCACCAGGACCTGGACGACGCCGTGCGTGCCCTGCGGCGCCCGGCGTCCTGGCCGCGCGAGCGCGAGCAGGTCGCCCGCTGGGCCCGCCGCCTACTCGCCGACGACACCCTGACCGCGGTCGACGTGGAGACCACCGGGCTGGACAACGCGTTCGCGGTGCAGATCGCTGCCGTTTTTCGCCGGGCCGCCGACCCGGAACCGGTCGTGGGCCCAACGGGGTTCGGCCACACAGAAGGCGTGCACCTGGGGCTGCTCGTCACCGTCCCGGCGGACGAACTTCTCGTCGTAGATGAGGAAGTGACCCATGTCGTCGCGGTCCTCGCGGACCTCCTCGGGCAGGGTGACCACCCGGGTCACCCTGTCCTCCTCAACGTCGACCTCGACCATCACCGGCACCACGTACCGGACCCACCGCTTCGCCACCGCGGCCCCGCCCTTCGCATCGCGTCGTCGGCGGCACGCTACCGGCACCAAGCCCACCCCTGAGACCCGTGCCCAGGACATCACGCTCAGCTACTTGTCGGGTGGCGGCAGCTATACGAGAACAGGGCCGTAACGAGCCGTGTGCGGGCGGGGTCCGGTCAGCCCGCGGTGAGCCTCTGCCGCACCGTGCCGTCCGGGCCGGCCACCAGCACGGGGGTCTCCGGCCCGCCCAGGTCCCGTACCGCCGCCCGGTCCTCGGGCGTCGCCGACTCGGCCTCGGTCACCACGGCCGCGGCCTCCAGCGAGGTCGCCCCGGACGCCACCGCCATCGCCACCGCCGTCTGCAGGGCGCTCAGCTTCAGCGAGTCCAGCGCCACGGTCCCCGCGACATAGGTGCGTCCCGTCTCGTCGCGTACGGCCGCACCCTCGGGCACCTGGTTGCGGGCCCGGGCGCTGCGGGCCAGGGTGACGATCTTGCGGTCTTCGGGGTCGAGCGCGCTGCTGTCGGTCATGATCCGAGCATAGGACGCGCCCGGAGCGGCGCTCGGATCAGCCCGCGCGGGAAGGGCGCTAGGCGGAGGAGGGCGCCGATGCGGAGCATCGGCAACCGACGACAACGCCGCAGATGGGCGTGCCAGACCCCGCGTCC